>CALGJW010000184.1 GCA_937930025.1 uncultured Saprospiraceae bacterium
TGAAATAACATATTTTAGGTTTTTCTAATTAGAATAATTCTAATTAATAGTTGGTTGTCAGCTCCTTATGTTTTCGGTATCTTTTCTAAATCGATCGATCAAGTCTTTGGAAAAAGCGTTTATTTTTTCACTTTCATGCTCATCCACCCCTTCGCTAGCAGAAGCTACCATTTGCATAACTTCGATAAATTCATCATACTCTGGTGTAGGGCCATATTCATGGCAAGCATAAATCACCTTTTTGTAAATATCGGCTGGGTCGTTGTTGTGTTCCACTTCATAATCAAAGGACCACTTAATGTTGGCAGCCCACTTATGAGTGTTTAGTAATTCGTTTAAGATGTCAGTTTCTTCTTGTTGGATAACTCCGTCAGCTAATGCAATCACATAGATAAGTTCCCCAAGGGTTTCGTATAGTTTCTCTTTGTCCATAGTAAGGCTTTCGATAAAGGTAGTTGAAAAAATTGGAGAATTGGGGAGTCTTGTTAAGAAGGAAAGGGGTGATTTGTTGAAAACTGCAGTGCTGGGTTTAGATCGTGATTCAAACTGATTTACGCTTACGTTATTCGATCACAATACTTTCGACCCTTTTTACTTTTCAAATCTTGCCTGGCGGCCATACAGTTTTACTTTTTAAATTAACCCCTTACCTATCACCGAATATTCGACCTAAACTTATCGACCTTTTAACCCCTCAACCTCTAAACCCTTCACCGAACATTCGACCTACATACTTTTCAACGCGCCTCCGGTGCTCAAATTCGAGGGTGGGACTTCTGTTGCTATAAACATTGCACCCCGCTGGGGCTTTTGACGCGTGAAACATTTTTGCTTTAATAGAAAAACCTTTAAACCTTCACCGAACATTCGACCTAAACTTTTCCACTCCTAAACCTTTTAACCATCAAAATATATTCGACCTAAACTTATCGACCTTTTAACCCCTCAACCTCTCAAGCCTCACCGGACATTCGACTCAAAATTCGTCCCCAGAACCCAGCGACAAGAACCTAGACCCCCTCACCGACCATTCGACTCAAAATATATTCGTCCCCAGAACCCAGCGACAAGAACCTAGAACCTAGAATCCGACTAACCAATAGCCACAAGCACAATCTCCCGCTGCTGCGCCTCATGTACTTTCTTAAATCCTGTGGCAGGCGAAGCCGATGCTTTTCTCGTGATTACTGAAAATCCAGCATCCGGTAAGTTCCCGTGAACAAACGACCAATAGCCCATGTTCAATGGTTCTTCTTGCACCCATATTTTTTTAGCGTTGGAATACTTCTTCAACAATTTGTCAATATGCTTTTTCGGGAAAGGGTATAATTGTTCGATACGAATTATCGCAATATCTTTTTTGCCTTGCGCTTCTTTTTCTGCCAACAGATCGAAGTAAATTTTTCCGCTACAGAAAATAGCACGTTTCACTTTCGAACCTTGCCTAGGACCAAAATCTGGATCATCATAATATTCGTAGAAACTATTTTCTGCCTTCTTTTCAAATGCCTCAAAAGGGGAGATACATTTTGGATGTCGTAATAAGGATTTCGGAGACATGATTACTAATGGCTTTCTAAACGGTCGGGCCAATTGACGTCGAATGGCATGAAAGAAATTGGCTGGTGTGGTGATGTTGGCGACAGTGATATTATGTTCAGCACACATTTGTAAAAAACGTTCCACTCTGGCACTTGAATGCTCAGGGCCTTGTCCTTCATATCCATGTGGCAATAACATAACTAAACCACTCATCCGTTGCCATTTACTTTCGGCAGCCGAGATATATTGATCGACAATGGTTTGTGCACCATTATAGAAATCTCCAAACTGCGCTTCCCAAACAACCAATGCTTCTGGTGTGGCTAAACTATAACCGTATTCAAATCCTAGGACCGCAAATTCCGATAGGAATGAATTGAATATTCTGTATTTCCCTTGCTTCGCAGAAAGACCAGAAAGTCGGTTGTATGGTTCAAAGGTATTTGCATCACGAAGTACAGCATGTCGATGAGAAAAGGTTCCCCTCTTCACATCTTGTCCACTCATTCGTACATCTTTTCCATCCATCAGGATAGAACCATAAGCCATTAACTCAGCCATGGCCCAATCAACTTGTTTGCGATCTATTAATTTATTGACTCCTTTGAAAAGGCGATTCACTTTTCCAAGAGGCTTGAATTCCTTTGGTAAAGTCACTAAATGTTTGATGATTTTGTCAACCTGCTTTTTAGGAATCCCTGTTGGTGGACTGATCTCGTAATCCTTTTCAGTGGTAATCTTCTTCAACTTTTTCCAGGCCTTTTCTGTCTCTTGATATTCGTAAGGCAATGGTTTCTGCTTAACTGAATCCAGTCTGGCTTGAAGGTCACTCCAAAAAGTTTTTTCCATTTCCTCAGCCATTGCTTTTTCTATCGTCCCAGACTGAACTAATTGCTCTAAATAAATTTCCCGAGGATTTTTTTTGCTGTCGATGGATTTATACATCTCAGGCTGAGTGAATTTAGGATCATCTCCTTCGTTATGTCCATGCTTTCTGTAGCAGACCATATCAATGAATACATCATTGTTGAAAAGTTGGCGATATTCTACAGCTAATTCTGCTGCAAAAACAACGGCATCTGGATCGTCTCCATTGATATGAAAAACAGGAGCTTGAATTAAAGAGGCAGCAGCAGTTGAATAGGTAGAACTTCGGGCATCCTCAAAGTCTGTTGTAAATCCAATTTGGTTATTAATCACGAAGTGAATAGTTCCACCGGTATAGTATCCTTCTAATTGACTCATCTGAACGGTTTCGTAAACCACTCCTTGACCTGCCACTGCAGCGTCACCATGAATCAAAATTGGAAGGATCTTATCGTAATCACTATTGTATAGAATGTCGGCCTTAGCTCTAGCAAAACCTTCCACAACTGGACCAACTGATTCCAAGTGAGATGGATTAGGAACTAATTTTAAATGTACTGTTTTCCCAGAAGGCGTATCTACTTGAGAAGAATAGCCTAAGTGATACTTTACATCTCCATCTCCATTCGATAGGTTGGGCATTGAGGTTCCTTCGAATTCACTAAAAATCCCTTCATAGGTTTTGCCCATGATATTGGCTAATACATTCAGTCGGCCTCTATGCGCCATACCGATGATTACTTCTTCTACTTGGTCACCTGCTCCCGCATTGATGATGGCATCCAAGGCAGCTATAGTAGTTTCTCCTCCTTCGAGCGAAAAACGCTTTTGTCCAACGTATTTGGTGTGCAAGAATTTTTCAAAGCCTACGGCACCATTCAGTTTTTCGAGAATCCGCTTTTTCTTTTTCTTACTTAAGCCATAATCCTTCGCTCGTCCCTCAATCTTATCTCTCAGCCACATGCGCTTTTTGCGATCCTCAATATGAGCATACTCAAACCCAATATTTCCGCAGTACAACATCTTTAGATGATCTAAGATCTCTTGAAGGGTCGCATTCTTTAATCCTAACTCTTCTCCGGCCAAAAACACTTCAGTCAAGTCGGACTCCGTTAAGCTATAATCTTCTAGCGATAGGTGTGGTTTACGATCTAATCGCTCGCGAATAGGATTAGTGGTAGATAAAAGATGCCCTCTGGATCTAAATCCATGTATGATAGACATAACACCGAATTCCTTTGCTATTTTACTTGTAGGAGTGGTAGATGCGCCATTTGAACCATTTTCTGTATTAGAATTGCCAAAATCGTATCCTTGGAAAAAAGATCTCCAACCATCTTCTACTGAGGTTGGATCATTTTGATACTTTTGGTACATCGTTTCGATGAAACTAGGATGCGCGTTGAAAACGTAGGAGTAATCGCTCATTTTTCTATATAATTCGCAGTTTTTAATACTGCTTTGTTACGGATTAATTAGGTGCTAGGTTCTTTAAAAGGCTTGAAGAGGTAAATATCGCAGTATTTTTACTTAAATAATGCCCTCTAATGTTATAATTCCTTCATAATATTTTTCCTAAGCCTTTCCTTTTCTAGATAAAAGTCATAAATTTGCGCTCCGATTGATAAAAATATATTATGGCGCATCACAAGTCCGCGAAAAAGAGAATTAGACAAGACGCAAAAAAGCGTATTCAGAATCGTTACTACAAGAAGACAACTCGTAGTGCAATCAAGAAATTGAGAGAGATGGAAGATAAGGCTGAAGCTGGAAAGTATCTGCCTAAAGTAGTCTCCATGATCGACCGATTAGTGAAGCGCTCTTCTTGGCATAAGAACAAGGGTTCTAACCTTAAGAGTAAGCTAATGAGGCAAGTAGCTGGAATGTAGACTTTATAGTCATTCCTCTCAAAAAGGTGGTTGGGTGTAATACTCAACCACCTTTTTTATTGCCCAATTTGCCCAAATCGATTAGCATCAGGTTAAATTTACCTTTTGTGTCTTGTCAATTATATTATTATTGCATATATTTACGAACGATCATTCGTACCTATGGCAACAACCTTACACCCGCTAGAAGTTAAATCAGTTGAAAAAGAAACTAGCTCCTGCGTGAGCGTGAGTTTCTCTATTCCTGATGATTTGAAAACTGAATTTGAATTTATTCCTGGTCAGTACCTCACTTTGGAATCCGAAATCTTTGGTGAAAAAGTTCGAAGGGCCTATTCCTTGTGTTCTGCTCCATTAGAAAAGGAATGGAAAGTTGCCATTAAAAAAGTACCCGAAGGGAAATTTTCAACTTTTGCGAATGAGGCTTTGATGGCTGGAGATGTGGTTCATGTTATGCCACCCCAAGGAAACTTCAAACTATCCGCAGATTCAAATGCAGAAAATCATTTCGTGGGATTTGCTGCAGGCTCAGGAATCACTCCCATTCTTTCCATGATTAAATCGGCACTTTGGGAAACTGAAAATTCCAGCTTTACTTTGATTTATGGCAACAAGGGATTATCCGATATTATTTTCTTTGAAGAATTGGAGGCATTGAAGAATAA
The DNA here is from genome assembly GCA_937930025.1 of uncultured Saprospiraceae bacterium. Taxonomy (GTDB): domain Bacteria; phylum Bacteroidota; class Bacteroidia; order Chitinophagales; family Saprospiraceae; genus JABDJM01. The sequence continues at coordinate 4,964 of CALGJW010000184.1, forward strand.
ATTCTTGGGACGACTTACCGTGCACCACGTTTTTTCAAGAGAAATAATGGATGCAGATATTAATAGCGGTCGCATTGACAAAGAAAAATTACTTCAATTCGCGAATGGATTAATCGACTTTAATACGATCTCTGAAGTTTTCATTTGTGGTCCATTGGGAATGACTGAAATGCTGCGCGATGAGTTGCCAGCCCTAGGAGTTGCAAAAGAATCAGTTCACTTTGAATTATTTAATACCGAAGGGGCTGAAAATCACAAGGAATTTGCGCCAAACATTTCAGCAGAAGAAGCAGGACAAACAGCGCAAGTATCTATAACCTTGGATGGTAAAACTGCTGAATTTCCTTTGGCATATGGTGGTAAAAATATTCTGGACGCTGCGCTGCAACAGGGAGCGGATCTGCCATTCGCCTGTAAGGGTGGCGTGTGTAGCACTTGCCGAGCAAAACTAGTAGAAGGAAAAGTGGAGATGGAAGTAAACTATGCATTAGAACAAGATGAAATAGACCGTGGATTTATTCTCACCTGTCAAGCTCATCCACGTACCGATATCATCAAAGTAGATTTCGATCAAACTTAAACATGGTAGAAACTGTAACTAAAAAGGAACTCATCTTTATTGAAGCGGCAAAACTTTTTCAATCAAAAGGATATGCAGCAACCTCTATTCGTGAACTCGCAGATCAAGTCGGATTAAAACCGTCTTCTTTTTATTCACACATAAAAGGCAAAGAAGAAATTTTAGAAATCATTTGTAAAAAGGCTTCTGCTCTTTTTGCCGAAGGCTTAGAAAATGTTCTAAATAATCATGACAAACCAATCAAGCAGCTCGAGGCAATAATAGACTTACACATAGATGTTGCTTTTGGAAATCCAAGTGCTATCACTGTATTCAATGATGAATGGAGACATCTATCGGGAGAAGCTTTAGCCGAGTTTCGTAGGAGTAGAAAGTCTTATCAGGATGGAGTAATAAAAATTATCAAGGAGGCAAAAGCAAAGGGTCAGGTTAAAGACCTAGATGCGACAATTGTTTTTAACCTAATTATTGGTGGCTCTAGATGGCTACATTTTATTTCAAAACCTTCTGAATCTATGGTTAGCAAGATTCGAGGACAATTGAAGCAGTTGTTTTTTGATGGGATGCGGGAGTAAAGTGATTATGTTTATTTTATTAAATTGATGCTTTTATTTGGTTTGAATCTGCACAAAGGTGATTTAATTGATTTGGTTTAAAACAGCCGAACTATGATTAAACTAATTAAAATAATATTGCTATCACTTAGTCTATTTTCTGTTCTGGTGGGCTTAATTTCCTGCGACCCTGACCCCATTGATATTGACCCACCAATTCCCCCCATAGATACAATGGATGTGGATACAATAGCATGCCCTAATTATGAATCCGATTTTTTCAACGTTATTTGGCAAACACCACTTCATTTTGACACTTTATTAAGCAGAAGTATTGTACCGCAAATCGTTGACGACATTGTTGTTTTTAGTGATCGCTTCGCAGATAACAATGAAAATTTAAAAGCGTTTGATAAATCAGATGGAAATTTCTTATGGATTACTGATGATTTTGACCCTAATAATCAAGGAATAAAATCAAAGCATAGCAATTACATATATGAAAATTTAATGTGCTTCAACTTTTCAAAAAAATCATATTGTGTGAATTTAAATAACGGGAATTTACATTGGGAATCAGTAATGGATAATGGCAATCCAAGAACAACGATAATTTCTAATTATTTGTATCAATCACAAAACAGCATGGGAGGAGAAGCTACATTGTTAAGAACGAGGATTAATGCACCTGAGTGGGAAAATGTATATTCTATGCCTGTTGTATTTGGTTATAGTCCTTCTTTGGAGTCTCCATCTCTTTATTTGAAAAATGGGATTGATTCCGTATTGATGATTCAAAATCGCGCTGTAAATTGGTCAACTAATGAACTTAAAGTTGATTTGATGGCTTACAACTTAACTCTACAGCAGTTGGAATGGCAAATTTTAGATATTACTGAAGATGGAAACAGTTCTGTTTTCCCTCCAATTATTTATCAAGACAAAGTATATTTTCAAGGGGCAAGTTCAATTCATTGTTTTGATGCAAAAAATGGAAACGAAATATGGAAAAGAGAATTCGAAAATGATTTCTTTCTATGGGGAAGTAATATAATTTTTGAAAATAAATTAATTGCAAATAGTTCAACACGTGAAATTTTTGCTTTAGATTTAGAAACAGGAAATACAATTTGGAATAATCCTGATACAGGTTCTACAGTAGAAAATATGGCTACTTATGATTCTCATATCTATTTTGGCAGCGGTGGTACTGGCAAACTCTACAAAATTAATGCGAACAACGGAGTTAAAGTTTGGGAAAGTAGACCGCCTAATATTGAATGTACAAGCGATGCCAGTTTTGTAGGTGGTGTAGCCATCGATCAGGAATCAGGATATTTATATACTCAAGATCAGTTTTTTGCGATGTGCATTGATTTGAACAATTAATAATATTTAATAAAGTTGAAAATGAAAATGACTAAAATTTTATGGCCATGTTTATTCGCCTGGATTTTTTTATTTCCAACTGCTCCTATTCAAAGTCAATCAACTTTTGGTTTGTTGGTTGGAATTCAAAATGAATTTCAGAATTTTCGTCCTTCAGGACCAGATAGTTATCCTTTCGCAATCTTAAGTGAACCAATAAACCTCCATTATAGAGGAGGGCATGTTGGTGGGTTTCTGCTAAGACCCATTTCAGAAAAATTAAAATTATCGATTGAATCTCGCGTTAGTTATGGTACTTACAAGGAAAATGGAGCCATAGAACTGGGTTTCTTTAATTTGGTTGTACCCATTGGTTTAAGATTTAATCTCATTCAATCTTTGTCCTTAGACTTTGGAATCCATGCCAAATTTAATCTGATTAGTTTTGATAGAATCCTTGATGTTTATGGAGTCGCTAAATTTAAACTGAATAAGGGAATGAGTTATGGGCCTTATCTAGGAATGAATTACGATTTCGGAGAAAAATTTGGGGTATCTATAAGTTATAGCCAAGGTATTAGAAGTACTTTGATTGATCCATCAATGTCGGTCGCTTCTGCAGCATACCATAACATCATTAATCTTAGCTTTCATTTTAGCCTCAACTAGGAAAAGCACAAGTTCCATTTCGACTGATTAATTAGAAATTCAAATGCGCAAAACAAAGTGTATTCTTTTAATTATCATGTTGTTCGGGATTTTCGTCTATGATATCAAAAAGATAAAAGTATTAATCCATTTAATTTCTGAAAAAACGAACATTTGTTCGTAAAACACTTTGAAATACTCTCAATCCCTCTTATCTTTGAAGAATCCACAGAAATAGGACGTTATTGCCTTATTTTACAAGAAATAATGACTTAAAATATCATCTCTTATGACCACAGCCAGCCTAGAAGCTAAATTCCAAGAGAAAGTCGATCAAGAAGTTAAGATCGAACCACGAGATTGGATGCCGGATGCTTATCGTAAAACGCTAGTTCGACAGATTTCTCAGCATGCCCATTCTGAAATCATTGGGATGTTGCCCGAAGGAAATTGGATTACTCGAGCGCCTTCGCTTAGAAGAAAACTTGGCCTTTTGGCCAAGGTGCAAGATGAAGCTGGACATGGACTCTATTTGTATTCTGCTTGTGAAACATTGGGCGTTGAACGAGAAGATTTGTTTGAGCAATTGAATGAAGGCACTGCGAAGTATTCTAGCATATTTAATTATCCAACCTTGACTTGGGCTGATATCGGATCGATCGGTTGGTTGGTGGATGGCGCTGCGATCATGAATCAGGTGCCCTTGTGCAGATGTTCTTATGGTCCGTATGCAAGAGCGATGGTTAGGGTTTGTAAAGAAGAAAGTTTTCATCAGCGTCAAGGATTTGAAATTCTATTAACCCTATCAAAAGGAACGGATGAGCAAAAAGCAATGCTGCAAGAGTCTGTCAACCGATGGTGGTGGCCTTCCTTAATGATGTTCGGGCCGAACGATGCGGAATCGCCGAACTCTGCGAAGTCTATGAAGTGGAAAATCAAGCGATTTACCAATGACGACTTAAGACAAAAATTTGTGGATGTGTGCTACGAGCAGGCGAAGTTATTGAACGTTACTTTGCCGGATCCTGATTTGAAGTGGAATGAGGAGCGAGGACACTTTGACTTTGGACCGATTGATTGGAGTGAGTTTTGGGATGTGGTAAAAGGAAATGGCCCATGTAATAGCCAACGATTGGCAGCAAGAAATAAGGCACATGCAGAAGGGGAGTGGGTACGTGAAGCTGCCATTGCTTTCGCGGAAAAAAATAAACAAAGAAATATCGCTAAAGCGAGTTAAATAAAAGTCATGAAAAGTAATTGGCCACTTTGGGAAGTTTTTATTCGAAGCCGTCAAGGTTTGAATCATAAACATGTAGGAAGCCTTCATGCCGCAGATGCAGATATGGCAATTGAAAATGCTAGAGATGTATATACACGAAGAATGGAGGGCGTAAGTATTTGGGTGGTTGAATCTAAAGATATTACCGCATCCAACCCGGATAAACAGGATGAATTATTTGATCCCGCTGAGGATAAAGTATACCGTCATCCCACGTTCTACGATTTGCCAGACGAAATAAAACACATGTAATGGAGCAGAAATTTCAATACGTTCAGCGATTAGCAGATGCTCCTTTAATTTTAGGACAACGCCTTTGTGAATGGTGCGGTCACGGACCGATATTAGAACAAGACATTGCGTTGTCTAACATAGCGCTAGACCTTCTAGGCTTAGCCAGAAACTTATTGCAATACGCAGCAGAATTAAAAGGCGAAGGAATTTCTGAAGATGATTTAGCTTTCAGCAGACCAGAAAAAGAATATCAAAATTTTCTGCTTTGCGAATTAGAAAATGGACACTGGGGGAAAACCATCCTGCGTCAATTTTTCTTTGATAGTTTCCACTATTTTTTCCTAAATGAACTTAAAAATTCTAAAGACGATCGATTAAAAGCTATCGCGGAAAAGTCCTTAAAAGAAGTAACCTATCATTTGAGATTTTCTTCAGAATGGGTAATTCGTCTAGGAGATGGAACAGAGGAAAGTCATGCAAAAATGCAAGAAGCATTAAATGAAATTTGGCCGTTTACTGGAGAGTTTTTTCAAGTGGATGAATTAGATTTATTAATGGAAAAACAAGGTGTAGCTCCCAATCTAAATTCTATCCAGAAGTCTGTTCAGCAAAGGGTTGCGGAAATTCTGACTCAGGCTACCTTAGAAATACCTGAAGGAACTTGGATGCAAAAAGGGGGCAAGTCCGGGGTGCATACTGAAGCTATGGGTTTTCTTTTAGCCGAGATGCAATTCATGCAACGCGCTTATCCAAATATGCAATGGTAATCGAACTAAAACAACATCCTGAAGTTTGGAGTGTACTAGAAAAAGTTGCCGATCCCGAAGTGCCTGTGCTTTCTATTTTGGATTTAGGAATTGTACGTGATGTAAACTTTGAGGACGATCAATTAGAAATAACGATCACTCCAACCTACACCGGTTGTCCTGCCATGAATGTCATTGCCACACAAATCAGAATGGAATTAATGGCAGCGGGCTATCCTAAAATCTCAATTAAAGAAGTACTTTCTCCAGCATGGACAACAGCTTGGATGAGCGAAGCCGGAAAACAAAAATTAAAAGCTTACGGAATCGCTCCCCCGCAGGAAGATTCCTCGGACAAAACAGCTTTATTTTCAACTCCCAAATCAATCATTTGTCCGCAGTGTGATTCTACTGACACAGAGATGGTTTCGCAATTTGGCTCGACTGCTTGTAAATCACTTTATAAATGTAAATCTTGTCAGGAGCCGTTTGATTATTTTAAATGCCATTGATCAATTAGTTCAATTGCCTTTTAGGCGCAATTGTCTTACGATGCAATTCGCTGCGCGGCAAAGTCGAAAAACGTATGTCTATCTTAACCTGCAGAACGACAAAGACGAGTGGAACTTCATTGGTCTGAAATTGAACTAATTAATTAACTTTACAGAATGGAATTTATTCAATTTACAAAAGAAAATGGGGTAGGGCGGATAGTGCTCAATCGTCCTGAAAAATATAATTCATTTGTTCGCGAAATGATGCTTGCCTTTCATACTGCATTGGATGATTGCGAAGAAGATCCGGCGGTTAGATGTATTCTTGTCACTGCTAACGGGAAAGCATTTTGTGCAGGACAAGATTTGGCTGAAGCAGTGGATGAAGAGAATGGACTTTCATTGGAGCAAATAGTTCGTGAGCATTACAATCCATGTATCAAAAAGATCCGAAGTATTGAGAAGCCAATTGTTGCTGCTGTGAACGGAGTGGCAGCTGGTGCAGGGGCAAATATTGCCTTGGCTTGCGATATTACTGTAGCCAAAGCTTCGGCAAGTTTTGTACAAGCATTTGCAAATATTGGTTTGATTCCTGATAGCGGAGGAACCTATTTTTTACCTCGGTTGGTCGGTAGACAAAAAGCGAATGGATTAATTATGTTGGGTGAAAAAATTTCGGCAGAAGAGGCAGAACGGATTGGGATGATTTACAAATTTTTTCCGGACGATAGTTTTGACGATGAAGTGAATCGCATCGTAAATAAGTTAGCGAAAATGCCAACCAAAGGATTGGGATTGTCAAAACGCGCATTAAATCTTTCTTTGACGAATCCATTGGAAACGCAACTTGATATTGAAGAGCACCTTCAAGCTGAAGCAGGATACACAGAAGATTATAAAGAAGGAGTTGCTGCATTTATGGAAAAAAGAAAACCTGTTTTTACCGGTAAATAATAATTATGAATATTAGTGTAATTGGAGCAGGCTCAATGGGAAGTGGGATAGCCCAGGTCGCTGCTCAATCTGGTGCAAAAGTTTTATTGATTGATAAATTTCCAAATGCTATAGATAAAGCAAAGCAAAAACACCAAAAGATTTTTAATCGTTTGGTTGAAAAGGGAAAATGGAGTGTAGCAGAAAGACAAAAAGTCGTCGATAATATTCATTACCAAACGGATTTTTCAAATATTGAAAACTGTAGTTTTGTTATTGAGGCGATTATTGAAAATGTAGAGATCAAAAAATCCTTGTTTCAAGAATTGGAGGCACTGGTTTCAGAAGATTGCATCATCGCATCGAATACCTCCTCTCTTTCCATGGCTAGTTTGGCCGCTTCGCTAAAAAATCCTGCTCGCTGCATAGGCGTCCATTTTTTTAACCCAGCTCCATTGATGAAGCTTGTGGAAATTATCCCTGCTATTCAAACCAGTGAAGCCATTAAAAACCAAACGCTAGAACTAATAAAGTCTTGGGGTAAAATTACCGTGTTGGCAAAAGATACTCCTGGATTTATCGTTAACAGAGTAGCTCGACCATTCTATGGAGAAGCTTTGAGAATTTATGAAGAAGGTTTTGCGGATGTGGCCACAATCGATTTTGCCATGACGGAAATCGGAGGGTTTAGAATGGGACCATTTACGTTAATGGATTATATAGGAAACGATATTAATTACACCGTTACTGAAACAGTATTCAAAGCATTTTACTACGACGAAAGATATAAGCCGGCCTTCACTCAAAAGCGATTGTCTGAAGCTGGATTTTTAGGACGCAAAACTGGAAAGGGATATTACGATTACAATGAGAGTGCCATCAAGCCTGATTCAAAAAAAGATCCCGAGTTGTTAGAACATATCTTTTGGAGAATTTTGGTAATGCTTATCAATGAGGCCGCAGATGCTTTATATTTAAATATTGCCAGTAAGGAAGATATCGATCTTGCTATGACCAAAGGGGTAAATTATCCAAAAGGATTATTGCAGTGGGCGGATGAAAAGGGTATTGCACATTGTGTAGAAACTTTGGATCGACTTTTTGATGAATATCATGAAACGCGCTATAGGTGTAGCCCTCTTTTGCGTAAGATGAAGCGAGATGGAACCACTTTTTACAATTAAGATATGGAAGCTCAGAAGATAGTTGAAGCCATGATGGCAAAAGATGAATTTTCTAAATGGTTAGGAATTGAAGTCTTGTCAGTAAAGTCTGGTTATGCCAAAATACAAATGACAGTTCGGAACGAAATGTGCAATGGATTTGGGATAGCACATGGCGGGATTAGTTTTTCGTTAGCAGATAGTGCTTTTGCCTTTGCATCAAATAGCCGAGGTAGACATGCGGTTTCTACAGAGGTATCTATTTCCCATTTAGCGGCCATAAATACCGGTGATATCCTAATCGCTGAGTCCAAAGAAATCAATGTTGGAAATCGAATAGCAGTATATTCAATTACAATTACCAATCAAAAGGACGAATTAGTGGCCCATTTTAAAGGAAATGTGTTTAGAAAGTCCCAAGAATGGGAATAAAAGTTTTAAGGGAACTTTAATACCTCGATATTGGTTATAGTTTTGGATTTACCTATTTTTAAGCTTAATCAACAAAAATATTCAAGATGAGTAGAAAAGGCGGATTTTTCTCGGGTGGTAACCCAATTATGAGCGAGAAAGCCTATCAGAAGGCTACGGACAATATCCTTGATGCCGATATGGCGAACACGGAAGTGGGAACCAGAGGAGAAGTTATGACCGTTCAAGGAGCCATCAATAAGACATTTATCCTTATGGGGATTTTATTGTTCTTCACGATTGTTGGCTATGCCTTCGCAAGTCCAATTTTGACCATTGGAGGTGCAATTACAGGATTAATCTTGGTTATTGCAGCAGTCTTCAAAATGGAATG
>CALGJW010000185.1 GCA_937930025.1 uncultured Saprospiraceae bacterium
GTACTTTTGTTAAACGCGCGTTTGCATTAGGGCTGTATGTGCAGGATGAAATTAATTTCACTTCCAATATTAGTGGCGTAGTTGGACTCAGGTATTCTCTTTTTACACATGAAAATTTGACATTTGGTAATTTTGAGCCTAGAGTAAAGGTGAGCCTAGACTTAAGTGGACAATTCAAAATAAACGCTAGTTTATCCAGGATGGTGCAGCCCATTCACTTGCTTAGTAGTATTAGTTTTGGATTTCCAAATGACATTTGGTTTCCAGCAACATCATATGCAGAACCTGCTAAAAGCAATCAGGCCTCCTTGGAGTTTTCTTTTCAAAGTGATAAAAACCTTAATATCTCTTTGTCCGGATATTATAAATCCATGACGAATCTAATTGATGTAAAACCAGGTCTAGTTGACTTTAGTACAGTGATAAATTCGGATATAGAAAATAGCATTGAGGCAAATGGCACGGGAAGATCTTTTGGAATGGAATTTTTTCAATCACAAACAATCGGCAGATGGAATTATAATATTAGCTATACTTTGGCTAAGACTGATAGAAAGTTTGAAAATATAAATAACGGCGCGAGATTTCCTTTTCAATTTGATCGAAGGCATGATTTAATGCTTTTCTCTTCCTATAATTTAAGTAAAAAATGGTGGGTTTCGCTTAGTTTCATTTACCAATCTGGTAGAAGAATTTCTTTGCCGACGGGTCAAATTCCAAGACCTTTTGAAGCTGGAAATGAACTGGTTTACGATGAAAGGAATAATGGGAGCTTTCCAAATTATCATCGCATGGATATTTCAATAAATAAGGAACGGCTCACAAAGAGAAAAAACAAGCTAGGATGGAATTTTTCTATTTATAATTTATACAATAGGAAAAATACGACTTATGCCGTCTTGCGCAGTGACCGTATGCTGGATAATGAAGGGAATGTAATAAGGGAAGGAGATATTTATTTGGAACAACAAGCAGGCTTCCCAATTCTCCCATCCCTTTCCGTTTATTTAAAATATTGATTATGAAGCAAGCATTTCTTTATATTATCTCTTCTTGCTTATACCTATCTATAGGCTGTAATGCTAGCGATGAACTTATTATTGAATTGCCTTTCGATGGCCCACAGTCGGTGATTTACGGATTCCTTTCGGCTAATGACAGCTCTAGCATACAGATTTTTCAGTCTCTACCGGCAGATGAGCAGACTGAGGAGTTTAATACTTCAGAAGTAAAGGCAAGTATCTTTGAAGGGGCTGAAAAAATTAATGAATTTTCCGTTAATGAAATAGAAACGTTTAAGTATTCTTTTTTGACCGACAAAGAATATTCACTGGAATTGGAATGGCAGAATGAAATAATTAAATCCGAAAAAATAATAATTCCTCCTCCAGTACTTATGGAAGAGCTAACATTTGTCGTTTCTTCGGATTCACTTGAAATGAATCTTTCTTTTATTTTACCGGATGTCGAAGCTGTGAATTACTATTCGATCGAAATCAAAAAATTTTATAAAGGGAAAGAAGTATTATTCTCGAATGAAAGTAAACAGGTACATAATTTTTCTAATGTAATTGCCGATACTGAATTCAAAAATTCGAAAAAGAAATTTGACAATATTTTGAAAATCCGTGATTTTGAAATAGTAAACAATATGGCTTCCTACAGGCTCACCGATTCCATTGTTGTAAGTTTACATGCACTTTCAGATGAATTTTACCTTTTCTACAACAACCAATCACTTACTTCGAATGAAATTGGGAATAATTTCTATCAAAACGCACCCCCATGGTCCAATTTGGATCAAGGATACGGGTTTGTAGGTGGATATTCCACGCATCATTTATCGGTTACTTACTAGCCAGTAGTATTCCCACTCCCCAAACCCAATTTAATTTCCCAGACACCCAGCCCCACTATTCTCCTCCGAAAATTTTACCTTTGCGGCTTAACTTCTTAAGAAACAAAGATGTCAGAAGATCTATTTGCCAAATTGAATACTGTTTTAGGAGAGATAAACAGCGCTCAGCCAACTGATACCGCCGAATTGGAGCAGTTTCGGATTAAATACTTGGGCTCAAAAAATACCCTGAAGCCACTGTTTGGGGAAATAAAAAATGTAGCGCCTGAACGAAAAGGGGAGTTTGGAAAAGTACTCAATAGCTTAAAGCAAGCTGCTGAAGCCAAATTCGCTGAATTGAGCACTGCGCTTTCCATAAAAAGTGATGCTGCTGAAACTTCTGGACTAGATCTTACGGCCCCAGGCTTACCAAGAAAATTAGGTGCCCGACATCCAATTTCGGCTACACAGGATAAGATCATCTCCATATTTGGAAGAATGGGATTCGCTGTGGCAGAAGATCGAGAGATCGAAGATGACTGGCATAATTTTACAGCAATGAATACTCCGGAGGATCATCCTGCCAGAGATATGCAAGACACTTTTTATCTACGCGATAATCCAAATAATTTATTGCGAACACATACTTCTTCTGTACAAGCACGAACCATGACGGCAACTAAACCGCCGATCAGAATTATTGCGCCAGGAAGAGTATATAGAAATGAAACGATTTCCGCTCGAGCCCATTGCCAATTTCATCAAGTAGAAGGATTGTATATTGATAAAAACGTTTCCTTCGCGGACATGAAGCAAACCTTGCTTTTCTTTGCCAAAGAAATGTACGGGCCAGATTCGAAAATCAGATTAAGACCAAGTTATTTTCCATTTACAGAACCTTCTGCAGAAATGGATGTCTCTTGTTTTATTTGTGATGCAAAAGGCTGTTCCGTTTGTAAACACACTGGATGGGTGGAGATTTTAGGATGTGGTATGGTAGATCCTGAGGTATTGAAAAATTGTGATATCGATCCTGAGGTTTATACTGGATTTGCATTTGGAATGGGAATAGAACGTCAGGCTATGATGCGCTATAAAATTAACGACATTCGATTGCTTTTTGAAAACGATGTGCGTTTCCTTCAACAGTTTCAATCTGTTCATTAATTACTATTCATGAAGCCGAGTATCCCTAAAGGAACGCGAGATTTTGGCCCGCTAGAGGTTAAAAAACGCAACTATATTTTCGAAACCTGTCGACAGGTATTCGTGCAATTTGGTTTCGAACCCATTGAGACACCAGTGATGGAAAACTTGTCCACGCTCACTGGAAATTATGGAGACGAAGGAGATCAACTTTTATTCAAAGTATTAAACAATGGGGATTATTTAGCGAAGGCGGATTCCGCCGCTTTAGAAGCAAAAGATTCTAAAAAATTAACTTCCAGTATATCAAAAAGAGGATTGCGATATGACTTGACCGTGCCCTTCGCACGCTTCGTAGTCATGCATCAAAATGACTTGGTTTTCCCTTTCAAAAGATACCAAATTCAACCTGTTTGGAGAGGAGATCGGCCTGCCAAAGGACGTTACCAGGAATTCTATCAATGTGATGTTGATATTGTTGGTTCTACCTCTTTAATGAACGAAGTAGAGCTGGTTCAAATTTTCGATAAAGTCTTCCAACAGCTTGGTATTCCGGTAGATATAAAGGTAAACAACCGTAAAATCTTAGCCGGATTAGCTGAGATAGCGGGGATAGAAGATCAATTTAATGATATGGCAGTGGCCATTGATAAGTTGGATAAGATTGGAGAAGAGGGCGTTCAAAAAGAATTGATTAACCGAGGGATTTCGGATGAAGCTGTTCAAACTATTTTGAAGGTTTTGAAAACCGAAAAGTTAGCCGAACTAGAACAAATTTTAGCCAATAGCGAAATTGGAATGAAAGGAATCGCCGAACTTAGATTCTTTCATAAATATTTAGACCTGGATCCTTGTTTTAATACCGTGAGCTTCGATTGCACTTTGGCCAGGGGCTTAAGTTATTACACCGGTTGTATCTTCGAAGTTAAGGCCAAGAATGTTCAAATGGGTTCCATTGGCGGGGGTGGTCGCTACGATGATCTCACTGGAGTATTTGGACTAAAAGGCGTAAGTGGAGTAGGGGTTTCTTTTGGCGCAGATCGGATTTATGATGTCATGTTGGAATTAGATTTATTTCCAAAAAATGTAGCTCAAAGCATCGACTTATTATTGGTCGCTTTTGACGAGCCTACGCATCTCCATTGCTTCAAAGCGCTCAACGAAATTAGAAAACATGGATTAAAAGCGGAGCTCTATCCGGAACCAGCTAAGTTGAAAAAGCAGATGAAGTATGCCAACGGCAGAAAAGTTCCTTACACAGCGATTGTAGGTTCTGAAGAGATGGACAGCAATGTTTTTACCTTAAAAAATATGGTAGACGGCACACAACAAAAAGTCAACCTTTCTGAATTAATCAACATAATAAAAGGATAGTCTACTTGCAGGATATCACAGCCATTCAATCCGCACTTCGAAATCAGGAGTACTCCCTATCAACTTTGGTAGCGCAATATTTAGAACGAATTGAGTCTACTCAATCGCTAAATATTTACATTGATGTTTACGATACGGAGATAAAAGAACAAGCAAAAATTATTGACGAAAAGTTAGCTGCAAATCATCCCTTGGGTCGCTGCTTCGGAATGGTGATTTCCGTCAAAGATGTAATCTGTCAAAAAGAAAAAAAGGTAACCGCCGCTTCCGGCATTCTTCAAAATTTTGAATCCCTATATACTGCCACTGCCCTTCAAAGATTAATTGATGAAGATGCTTTGGTCATCGGCAAGGTAAATTGCGATCAATTTGGAATGGGCTCCTCGAATGAAAATTCAGTCTACGGTCCCACACGGAATGCAGACAATGATCAATATACACCTGGCGGTTCTTCGGGAGCCTCAGCGGTCTCTGTACAAGCAGGAACTTGCTTACTAGCCTTGGGTTCAGATACGGGAGGCTCAGTGCGACAGCCAGCAGGATTCACTGGCCTTTTCGGATTGAAACCAACTTACGGACGTATCTCTAGATATGGACTGATTGCGTATGGCTCTTCTTTCGATCAGATTGGTTTGTTGGGAAAAAACATGGCTGAGCTGGCCTTGGCTTTAAACGTCATGGCAGGGATGGACCCAATGGATCCTACTTCAGTTGATCATCAAGTACCAGATTATAGCCAAGCGCTTTCCACAAGTTCAAAGCCACTCAAGATTGCTTTTTTTAAAGAAGCGATCAATCATGAAGGCTTAGATCCACAAATTAAAACCGCTCATGAAAATCTGATTCAAAAGCTTGAATCTCAAGGGCATACTTGTAGTCCAGTAGGATTTGATTTATTGGACTATATCGTACCGACTTATTACACTCTGACCACGGCAGAAGCGAGCACGAACTTATCACGATATGATGGCTTACGTTATGGTCATCAAGAAAAGGGTCAGAAGGATTTGACTGAATTGGTCACCGCGAACAGAACTGCTGGTTTCAGTATGGAAGTCAAACGAAGAATAATGCTGGGCAGCTTTGTATTGAGTACTGGATATTATGAAGCCTATTATGGCAAAGCGCAGAAAATTCGAAGGATGCTCAAGGATCGAGTTGAAGAGATCTTTGGGGAATATGATTTGATTCTTATGCCGATCAGTCCAATGCCTGCTTGGGAAATTGGCCAAAAGAGAAGTAGCCCAACAGAGATGTATTTGGCAGATATATATACGGTGTTGGCTAATTTAGTAGGCAATCCAGCCCTTGCCTTACCGCTTTCAACTCATAAAAATGGGTTAAAATTCGGTTTTCAAGTCCTCTCAAAGGGATTTTCTGAAGAAAAATTGCTTAACTTTGCACAATATTATAATTCGTAAAGAGTTATATATCAGTTGCTTAACAAGAATGTTCATTCATTAACAGTGAATTACTAGATTCTAGGTATATATACTGATAGATGAAGGGGACTATCTTTGTACTAGGAAACGTAATCAAACATATCAAACACAAGAGCGTAACCTCTCAAGAACCAGCACACTAGTGCAAACACTTTTTAACCATGAACACCTTACAATCGCTTGGCGTGGTTGTAGCTATTTCGATAGCTATCAATCCTATGTCGGCTCATACAATCAAGCCACCCACAAACAAAGTTTATCCAAAATTTGATCGACAGGTAGTGTTGAATCATATCGGTGAAATGTCTCAGGATTTAGAAATTAAGATAAATTCGGACGTTGAAAAGAAGATTCGCTATTTGATCAGAAAGGGTAAATCGCATACGGAAACCGTCCTAGGTAGATCCGTAACCTATTTTCCAGTTGTTGAATCTTATTTGAAAAAGTACAACTTACCCAACGAGTTGAAGTTTTTGCCAGTGGTGGAATCTAGTCTTGATATTGGAGCCAAATCAAAGGTAGGAGCCGCTGGACCTTGGCAATTTATGAAAACGACTGGACGAGGCTATGGATTAAGGATAGACAATGAGGTAGATGAAAGACTTGATCTTTTAAAATCCTCCGATGCCGCTGCTAGATATCTTTCTGACCTTTATAAAAGATTTGGAGATTGGCCCTTGGCTTTGGCTGCTTATAATTGTGGACCCACTCGAGTACGAAAAGCCATCAACCAACGTAGATCCAAGAACTTTTGGAAAGTTAAATCTTTGCTTCCAAAAGAAACACAGGATTATGTTGCCAAATTTATGGCCACCGCCTATGTGATGAGCTATTATCAATTCTACGATCTTCGCCCAACTTATAAAGACTACGATCAGCAATTTGTCACAACTTATAAATTTTATAATGGTTGTAATCTGGCCGATCTGGCTAAAAGGGCAGGAATAAGTGTTAAAGTTTTAAAGGAGCTAAATCCATCCTATATGAATGGTCTGGTGCCTGAGAACCCTTATGGAAGCTACATAGTACTACCCGCATTAGGAGTAAATCTAGACTTTGAAATGGGTCTTTTGGATGGTGCTTTCGGCGCCAATTAATTGCGTGTCACATTGCTGGAATAATTGTTGCAAAATACCGCCTAGTGTATTCCTGTTTTTATGAAATAGGGAATTAAAAGCATATGTTTACGCTGCTTTTGATCTTTAACACGCCAATTTTTAGCTCATTTTCATTGACTTAATTAAGTAAAAGAAAAGAAGCGTCCAATTGTAAAAATGGATTAATTCATTTTTGCTATTTGTCTTTTTTGTAAAAGACAAAACAACCGCGGTCATTTATGCTATCAAATCCATTCTTGGGTATCCTATTCGTTTTCTTTTTTTCACTAAATACATTTGGTGAATTAAAAGCGCAGATGTTGGCCGAAAATAAATCAAGCAAATCTTATAGCCTGCATTCAGACCAGGAAATAATTCAGCGATTGAATGTCATCCCTAATAATTTAGTACATCATCGGTTTAATAAAACTGTCCGTTCTTACATTAATACCTATACTGTAAAGAATAGAGATCGTTGTGAAAAGATGTTGGGGAAAATGCCATTGTATTTTCCGCTGTTCGAAAGAGTACTTTCAGAAGCTAATCTTCCATCGGAATTAAAGTATTTGGCCATTGTAGAATCCGCACTGGATCCCAATGCTCGTTCTCGCTCTGGCGCTGTTGGACTTTGGCAAT
>CALGJW010000186.1 GCA_937930025.1 uncultured Saprospiraceae bacterium
CAAATGGTTAAACCTAAAAGAAGAATCTTAGGATACAATTTTGAATTTATGGATAATTATGAAGGGCAATGGCCAATTATACTATGCAAAACGATTTCCCATGGATTTGATTAATAGGTTAAGTCGAACCAAAGAAAATAGAGAGACTCAGGTGTACTGCTTGGGTCTTTTTTTATTTTCTAAAATAGGAATAAGTCAAAAAACAAAAGAGTAAATTGAGCTGTTAAAAATCAGAAGCCTTTTTGCTATGAATAATAGAATCTTCTCCCCTTCCGTCCGCAAACGAAAAGCCTATAGCACCGCGTTGCGTGTCTTTCTTAGCTATACCTGGTTAAAGTTAAAATCGAAAATTTTTGGAGCCGCCTATTATCAGCGAAAAATAAATCAAGTGCATCTCCGTAATGCGCAAAGGATAAAAACTCGAATTCAAGAATTACAAGGATTGTTTATAAAGTTCGGGCAGCTTATATCCAATCTTTCGAATGTATTGCCAATAGAACTTCGAGGCCCTTTGGAAGAACTACAAGATCATATAACTTCCAAACCTTACTCGGAAATTAAAACTGCGATCAATCAAGAATTGAAGGCTGATCCCGAAAAAATATTTACGAATTTCCAGCAGGAACCTCTGGCTGCTGCTTCTATTGGTCAAGTTCATTTAGCAGAAATTGATGGGAAAAAAGTAGTGGTTAAAATCCAACATCATAACATAGATAAGATTGCTGAGGCTGACTTAACAATTTTAAAAAACTTGGTGAAATTGCATGCCTTTTTCATGAACATGAAAGGGCTTGATCATACTTATGAACAAGTCGAAAAAATGATCCGGGAAGAATTGGATTATACGCTGGAGGCGCAAAGCATGCAACGTATTGAAAAAAACTTGGCATCTGTTCCGGAGCTTAAAATTAAAGTGCCAAAGGTATTGCCAAAGTATAGTACGGCTAAAATTCTTTGCTCGGAATATTGCGAAGGCGTTAAATTGACTAATCTAAATACGCTTTCAAGTTGGAATATTGATCAGGAAGATATCGCCAAAAGATTAATCGAACTCTATTGCAAGATGATATTGATCGATGGCTTTTATCATGCAGATCCCCACCCTGGTAATATCTTGATTAATAAGGAAGGGGAAATAATACTGCTCGACTTTGGCGCTGTGGCCGAATTATCAGAATCCACCAAAAAGGCGATTCCAGAATTGATAGAAGCCGTAGTTAAAAATGATACCGAAAAGATCGTGCTGGCTTTGAAAAATTTGGGTTTCACTGGGAACGACAAGGCATCTAGAAAGTACGTCAAAAAGCTGGTTAATATTTTCCGAGAATTCCTGGAGAACGAAGTGGAGTTCGACGGCTTGAATTTTCAAAACATCAAACTCAATTCTGGACTCTCTTCCTTGGCTTCAATCTTTCAGAAGGTTGATCTTCGAGAGATTTCCAACACGATTCAAATTCCTAAGGATTACATCCTCTTGAATCGAACCATTGTTTTACTTATTGGTAATGCCTTTAACTTAGCACCGAAGCTGAACACCATAGATGTAGTGAAGCCTTACATCAAAAAGAATATCCTAAACAATGAATTGGGCATTGCGCAATTAATTATCAACACAGTTAAAAGTCAAGTCACTACTGCCATTGCACTTCCGAATGAGCTTTCTCAATTTTTGCAAGAATCTAAAGAGTTGGATTTAGAATCTGAGTTACAAGGCGTAAATTTCAGGTTACAGAAAATCTATTTTTTGCTTCAACAGTTTTTTCTGGGCTTTATGATCCTAGGGTTGTTTCATTTCTCTGACAAGATTATTCCGCTTTTTAATGGTAGGGGAAAAATTGTGTTCTTCATTGGAGTTGGGCTTTGTGCTTTTTTATTGCTCCGATCGATTTATAGGAGTGCAAGCAGTAGGCCGCGAGCGTAGATTCCAAAGGATGCGCTAATCCCTTTTAACATACCGATTAGGTTCCCCTCGATAAAAGTAAACTAAGCCTTTTTCATCAAAAACAATTTTTCCATCAAAATACCTATAAAAAAAAGTATTTGCAGAGGAAGGGAAAACAAGTTGGGTTGGATACGGCTTATGGATGATCTCGAGGGCCTTTCCTTTTCTGCTTATTTCCAATACCTCCTCTTCCAACTCATAAGTCCCAGCTACATTTTTCAAAACTTTGACAGGCTGCTCTACAAAATAATTTACAGGATTTTTCATAGCATCTTCCTTTAAAAATAGATTTGCTAAATTTCTAGAAAGCAAATAGACTTCGTCACTAGAATTAAAATTATTGGCGATACTAGCGACCACTATATTTTTATCTAAATATACTTGCAAGAAGCTACTGGCCCCAGCTTGTGATCCTCCATGCTGTAGAATTCTTCCACTCGTTTTACTCTCTATAACATCCCAGCCATAACCATAGGGCGTTCCTTCCTTCAAAGTATCTGCAGCATTTATCATTTGGCTCAGCGTCAAACTATCGATCAATTTATTTTCTAGGATTGCCTTTCCGAATTTCAATAAATCTTCGGCCGTGCTATGCACTCCCCCACCTGCGTACTTAATACTTAATTGTGTCTTTGGGCTTTTGACAAAAGTATTTCCGGCTTTAACATAAAGACTGGCTTTATTATCATAAGATAAATTTCCGTTTTCCAAATCGGTGTTTTCCATTTCGGCTGGTTTGAAAATCACCTCAGTTAAAAAATCATTGAGCTCTTGGCCCGTGACTTTTTCAATGATAGCGCCTAAGACTGTATACCCAAAGGTTGTATATTCGAAATCTGTTCCTGGAGCAAACTTAAAAGGTCGATCTTGAATGGCTTCTAATGCTTCCGCTTGGCTTTCATACTTGGAAAATGACATGGCATCAAAAGTAGATTTGTAATGCGCTATTCCTGAGGTATGTTTTAAGAGATGATGAATGGTTATATCGCCTTGAGGGTTAATTGGAAACGCTGGCAAGTATTTTTGAACGGGAATATGTAACTCTAATTTGCCTTGGGCAACCAGCTTCATGATTGCCACCGCGGTAATTGGTTTAGAAATGGACGCGATTCTGTGTTTGGTATTTTTATCAGATTGAGTCAAGGTAGATTTATCTTTTAATCCAGCTTGCGCGAGGTATTGGGCTTTTCCGTTTTGATAAACTCCAGCACTAACTCCAATGAAGTCATTTAGTAAAATAGCGTTATTCAACACGCTATCTGCCTTGGCTTGAAATAGTTGAGTGGAGAAATTCGAAGTATCATTCTCCCATATGACTTCACTTTTAGCAAATAGCTTTGGGTTCTTTGCAAAAGGATTTTTGCCGAAGGGCTCGATCACGATCCAAGCCAGAGCGATCAAAACGATTAGTAAGCCAAAAATGAATTTATATCTGTTTTTCATTTTATAAATGGTCCATGTTATTTTACGTTTCATGATATATACTTCAGCAGTTGAAAAATGGTCGAAAGGTTATTGACCAATCGATGAATCAAATATCCAGAAGAAGTAAGGCCTGTGCGACCGATGAGCTACAATTGAGGGTATTCGGACGTTTTAGGCCCCAATTTTAAAAAATTAGGACGTTTTATTTCTTGGTAATGCTCTTTTTGAAGGCGGTTGGTGTTTTTCCGGTGGACTTTTTAAAAGCCAGATTGAAGGTAGATTTAGATTTGAATCCTGACTCATAGGCCATCCCTAACAAATTCAGATGTTGAGCATCAGGGTCTGCCATCTTCCGTTTGACAGCTTCTACGCGATGACCATTGATGTAATCAAAGAAGTTTTTTCCTTCGTATTGATTGATGATTTGGGAGAGATAGCCGGAGCTGATGTCTAGGTGCAAAGCTAATTTTTTAAGACTTAGATCTTGGTCGAGAAAAGGCTGCGTTTCAGTCATCAGCTTTTTCAATGATTCATGATAGGCGGTTGTATTTTCTGAGAGCTTAGAATCGGCAGATTTTTGAATTGGTTCCGCCAACTCCAACTGTTGATTGGAGGGATTACGAAAATAAGCAGAATAGCCCATCCAATAGATCAACACCGAAAAAGAAATCCACATAGGATAATAAATACTGGCCAGAGAATGTCCTGAAATTTGTTCGTATAAATTCGGAATGGCGAAAAGGAAGAGTAATGCAACCAAGAAAAGCAATAGTCGATAGATCCAAGACAAACTGAAATCTTCGATCTCGGCAAAATTGTCGAGCAATTTTTTTTCATACTTACGAAGCTTACTCAAGATTTTAACTAGCACTGTAATTGCCATTAAGAGCAAAAACAGGTCAATCAAATCATAAACACTATAGAGCAAGTTATGATTGTAACTCAATCCTTCTTGATCCAAAAAATACCAGCCAAATCCAACCAGTTGCACAAGGGTTTGAAAGATGGGTGGGATAAAAAATAGAAAATCCCATCTATTCCGTTTGTAATTGGGCTCAACTAAGTATTGTATAAAAAAGTAAAGACTGGTTAAAATCCAAAGCGAACAATACAATGGAGAAAGACTAACGGCATTTAATCCGTTTCGAAAGCCTAAGGTCTCAAGCGTAAAATAAATACTGTTTGCTGCAAAAGATAGTAGAAATAGTCCGAGGTAAAAACTGGCTTTTTTATTCTTTAATGGTCGTACCCAAAGAAAACAGCCAAAGATGATTCCTTGAACTGCGCCTAGTAATATGATGAGGTCGAGGAGATTGCTAGCGCTAAGAATCAAGGGAGTTCATTTGGTATAATGTGAATTTAGGGGAAAATTAATTGTAAAGAGAAAATAACTAGTGTAAACCTAATTGAGAAAAATAAACTCATCCGTTTAAAACCCCACGGAGTGGACAAGGGATCGCAGCAGGAATCTGGCTTATGAGGAACGAATAAGACGGAGTATCGCGAAGAGCGCGGTCCTGACACAGATTCTTGAAGCTGTCGTCAGGATGGCCCCTAACGCTACGGTCAGGACAGGGACTGACGTAAACTATCAAGCTAGACTAAAAAAATTAACGCTACTTATTTCTTCAAATAATCATTTACCAGTGCTGTCCAAAGTGCATATCCTTTTTCATTCATATGTAGCATGTCTTTGATGAAAATTGTGGCGTCTACCATTCCTTCGGTATCCAACATTGGCTTATCCACCGCGATATAATCTAAGTGCGTTTTAGTCTTGGTGTAGTCTTCAATTAATTTATTTCCTTTTTGATATTCCGGCCACAATTTCCATCGCGCAACGGAAGGCTTCATAGCGAGGTATGCTAATTTCGTTTCTGGCAATCTTTCCTCCAACATTTCCACAAATATTTTAAAGGAATTAAAAACTTCGTCGGCAGTGGCTCCGTCGGAAATATCATTCTCCCCACAGTATAAAACGATTAATTTTGGGCGATACTTAAATACTATCCGATCAGCGTAATGCATCACCTCCGGAATGGTCGAACCTCCAAACCCTCGATTGTGCACTGGGAATCCAGCGAGGTCGGTCTTCAAATTTTTCCACATTCGAATACTGGAGCTTCCTGTAAAAAGAATTTCCCCTTTCATAAATGGGCTGACGAAATCTTCTTTTTCAAACGCTATAATCTCCGGTTCAAATCGATCAATGGCATTATCAGCTTTTACTGGAGTTGGAATAAAAGTGCTTGGAGTTTCTTGTTTCTGAGTATTTGATTGGCAGGCTACCAATAATAGTAAGAATAGCAAAAAGGAGGAATATTTCATAGTGGTTGATTTAGGCTAAATATCGGAAATCTTATTGAGTGCTTACTGGGCTATTGCAAAAGTAAACGGTCTAGTTTACGCTTCAAAGCTTTGACATGATGTAAATGCTCGAGCTCAATGTGATCAACTGCTCCCAGTAAACGAAGAATATAACTGTGCAAGGCTTCGATAAGGTCAATGATACTGGCCAATTTTTCTTTTACCACCCAGTCATTGATCAAATAATTATGGTAGGATTCTACATAGCTGTCGAATCGAACGGAGTGGGCCATTAAATTCAGCGTGTCTGATTTATAAATATCCTCCAGTTCTTCATAAAATTTGTGGAGCTGAATTTTTAGTTTTTGAAATTTGGAAGTGGCATGATCCACGTGAGATTTTTCCATATCTAAATGCACCTTTTTATTTCTGGGATGATCAAGATTTGATTGGCCCCAACTCCTAATTTTTGAAGCTCTTTTAAAAAGATCCAAAATTTCGGTTGATAATTTTTTGCATTTTAATCCGGCGTCCTTGGCTTCAAATATTTCACGTTGAAATTTTACGCTTTGATCCATCTCCTTATAGATAGCTAATAATTCGAGTTGCTTTTTGTTTCCGGACTTCAGTACTTGTGCTTCACGAAGTCTGATAAGTTGTTCCAACTTTTCTTTTTGATGCGGAATATTTTTTACTTTTTCTTTGAGTACAGAATCCTCGAATTTCAGTAAATTAAGAGATTCGTTTGCGGCCTTGAGTTGCAATACTGCATGCAAATACTCTTGTTTTTCGAAATCTAATTTATCGGTGGAGGTTCCTAAAATATTGTGAAATAAACTATAGATTGATTTCTTTTCAAGTGCCTCTATATCCTGATATTCCTTTTCTGTTCTAACTTGCCATTTCTGTACAATAGCTTTTTGCTCAAAGATTTGTTTCCTTAGTTTTTCCAAATACTTTCTAGCAAGAATAAGACTTTGAAGGATTTCAATTTCCTTGCTGATTTCAGCTGTCGTTGACATAAGGTACTACTCTACTATTTCATAATCAATCTGTAGCTTACGAAGGGCGCGATAAGCGGATTGGAGGGATTTCCCAGTAACTTGAATATCTATGGGGGAACCTTCGATGAGGTAACCTGCAAGTTCGGTAGCTAAACCGGCATCCAATCCATCTGCTATTTCTTCTAGTGTTTTAGCGATTGCTCTTCGGTCAGGGCGGGGGGCGTCGCAGGTTAGGAGGTTTATTTGCATTTTTTATGTTTTTTGTAAAGGTAATTGATTTGGATGAATTACATTTTTTATGGTTTTTTACATTTCTGGAGGTTATTTTTTCAAACTGGCATTGGTTT
This sequence comes from uncultured Saprospiraceae bacterium, assembly GCA_937930025.1. Lineage (GTDB taxonomy): Bacteria > Bacteroidota > Bacteroidia > Chitinophagales > Saprospiraceae > JABDJM01. Next base: position 7,026 of record CALGJW010000186.1, read on the forward strand.
TTTCCATTTCTTCGAAATCTTATTAGCACTTCATTGTTTATTGGCGGTGGAACTTTTTGCTTCTTCGAAGCCTTTGGGCTATATGCTATATTCTTGAAATTTGTTATAAAACTGGATTCTATAATTTTTAAACTTTTGCTTCTTCCTTTTTTTCAATTGCAATTGCAAAAAAAACGAAGCCAAAAAATGCTAGAAATACTTAAAACCTGTCTATAGCCAGGCAAGCTTGCCTCACCGGCTTCAAACATACCGAATTGGTATGCAGGCAGAAAGCATTTCAAGCTCCGCTGGCTTTCTCTATTTCTTCGAAATCTCATGGGTATTTCACAGGTGATCTTCTAGGGATAATTTCATTTCTTTGAAATCTTTTGGGTTTTCATAAGTTACTGTCAATGGCTTATTCTACTTCTTCGAAATCCTTCCTTTCTTTCTTTCTTT
>CALGJW010000187.1 GCA_937930025.1 uncultured Saprospiraceae bacterium
CTTTTCTTAGGAGGAGACTATACTGACCCAAGATTAAACGCAATTACAAATATTAATCGCGACCAAGGAATAGGTCAGGAGGCGCTAAACAAGTCTGTCCCAAATTTTGGTGCAGGATTGTTTTATCAAGCGGAAAGTTTTTATGTGGGCGTAGGTGTCCCAAGGTTTTTAAGAAATAACGTAGACTTAAATGATGAACAAGATATAATTGGAATTTCTGTTCCCCACACTTATTTTATGATTGGTGGAACAGTAAGGCTAAGTGAAAATCTAGACTTACAACCACAAACCCTTTTCAAATATGCCGTTGGAGCTCCCTTGGGTGTTGATTTAAATGTAAATTTACTAATTAAAGAAAAGTATACTTTCGGCACTACCTATAGAGTAGGTGGAGACAGAGGAAAAGGCTTAGGAGAATCAATTGATATTTTAATGGGTGCAAAAATTGCCAAAGCATTTTTCTTTGGATTAGCTTATGACATCAATTTATCCCAATTAAAATCTTACAATAACGGAAGTATAGAGGCCGTTTTAAAATACAACATAGGAAAAGCCACAGGCGACATTATAGAGAACCCGAGATATTTCAATTAACCCATGACCAAAAGCATTTCGTTTTTACTTTTTTTCTTTGGGGCAGTTTGCTTTTTACAAGCACAGCCTTTAAAAAAAGCTTATCGGCTAGCTGAAGACCCCAATGATGTTGTGGTTAAAAATGAAACGATTATTAATTCTGCCGACTTAGATTTTTCTCCGGCTTACTTGGAATCTGGGATTGTATTTCCCTCTGCTAGATTTACAGCAGGAAAAAGAGATAAAAAAATCAACACCACTTTTTTCGAACTTTTTTATGCCGACCTAGATCCTAATCATCGCGCATACAAACCTCGTCCTTTTTCATTGGAGTTAAATTCCACTTTGCATGAAGGACCGGTAAGTTTTTCTAACGACGGTTCAACCATTTTTTTTACTAGAAATAATTCTAGCAAAGGCTTACAAAAGGCAGATAAAGATGGGGTTACTCGGTTAAAAATATTCTCAGCTAAGCGCGGCATATTTGACTGGGAGGACATCACCGAACTTTCTTTTAATGCGGATGAATTTAGTTGTGTTCACCCCGCTTTGGATGAAAACAATGGACGATTGTATTTCAGTAGTAATATGCCTGGAGGTTTTGGTGGCTATGATTTATATTATGTGGAAGCTACCGATGCTGGTTTTGGAGACCCTGTTAATTTAGGGGCTACCATAAACAGTTCGGCCAATGAGCTCTTTCCTTTTTATCATGCGGCAAGCCAACAATTGTTTTTTTCATCAAATGGCTATGAGGGGCAAGGTGGCCTGGACATATATATGATCTCCGAAGTTGCTTACAACGAAGGTCCAGTTATCAATGTAGGGAGTCCATTCAATAGTGATGTTGACGACCTGGGAATTATTATCAATGCAAAAGGAACCCAAGGATTTTTTAGTTCAGACCGAATAGGCGGATTGGGTAAAGACGACCTGTATGCTTTTGAATCTCCAAGTGGAATTTTTGGAAAAACAAGGCCGGTTAGCATTCCAATGTTGCTCTCTACCTTTGATCAATCCACTGGTCAACAATTGGCTAATGTAGATATAAGAGTATTTGAAAAAAGAGGAGATGGATATTACCATAACGGAAAATCTTTATTCGAAGCTGTGCTCTTACCTTCCTCAGAGGCCGGTAGTAATTTACTTTTTAAATCAAGTCGAAAAGGATTGAATAACCTTGGGTCTCCAGATCACCGTACTGATACTTCAGGAGAAACTAAAACACAATTCTTAAGTCAACATGAATATGTTATCCTAGCTTCTAAACCTGGCTATGAAATATTAGAATTTCCTTTTTCCACAATTAGTTTACCAAAGGATACCTCTTTGAGACTTCCGATGACTCCAAAGATCTGCCAAACGATAAACGGTCTAGTGCGCAGCAGTCTTAGCGAAGGGCCATTACCTAATGCATTGATAAAAGTTACTTCCACTCTTAACCAAGCAGAGCAAATATTGCTCACAGATAAATTTGGTCGGTTTTCTGCTTGTTTAACAAATGATGAAAACTATCGCATTACTTCTTATAAGGATGGTTTTTCACCTACTTCTCTTAACTTAAAAGGGGATGCCTCAAAAGGTGCAGAAAAAATCAGCATGGTAATGGATCCTAGTCAACCAAAAGTTACAGAAGGAAGTGTTATCATTTTAGAAAACATTTATTACGACTTTAATAAATATAATATCAGAGCCGGAGCGGCCAGAGAATTAGAAGAACTGGCACAACTCATGCGCTTATATCCTTCAATGGAAATCCTACTAACCGCTCACACTGACGTTCGTGGAAACGGTTCATATAATATTGACCTTTCTATCAATCGAGCTAGGTCTGCAGAAAATTATCTTATCGATCGAGGGATCAATGAAGAAAGAATAAAAATCGCCGGTCGTGGGGAAACCCAGCCTAGGAATCACTGTTTAGAAGGAGTAGCCTGTTCTGAAGCAGAACATGAATACAATCGTAGAACAGAAGTATTAATTACCAAATTGCAAGAACAAGTGGCAATTCGGTATGAACTAAATGATCCGAAATAATCTAGAAATTTTTACCTCGCTAATAAATCACACTTTCGGGTGAGTAATAAAAAGGGGGAATGTCTGACCTTTACGTCAACATTAAACCCCTTAATCATGAAAATTTCTTTTTTCTCCATTATTACACTTGCGTTGGTTTCCCAAGTTTTTTATTCACAAAAGCCTAGTGATCCGGCTAATGTGACCCCAGTTGAAATTCAAAAAAATGCAGTGTCTGAAATCACAGGCAACTTAAATCGCGGTCAGCATATCGAAGATTTATCTTGGGCTTGGAATTCAAGTGTGGCTTGTTTTCCAGCAACACAAAAAGAAAAGTTTACCGGCAAGCATGTTTTGTACTCTACTACTATTCCAACTTATTCTGAAATGGAAGTAACAGTTGTGCCTGATGACCCAAAAGCAAATTTTTCAATTTATGCCTATCAAACAGGTGTCGGAAGCGATAGAATTGTTCCTGAATTATCTTCGTGCATTCGTTGTGAGGTAGATCACAAGTGGGACCGCCCACGGAAAGGGAAAACGCAAGACCACACACGAACGGCAAAAAACCTTGTGGCCATCGGCTCTCCATATCAAGTTATCGTAGGAGTAGTTGGCGCAGCGGGTTTGGCGGACGGAGGGTATACTTTAAAGTTTGACCTTAAGTCTAGAAAGTAGAATCATTAAGAAAAATAAAACCCAAAGTTGATAGTCCTCCTTGCAACGTTAAGTAAGGCGGACTTTTTTTGCAAGTACTTTTTTTGATACCCAAGGCTTTCTTGCCTCGTTTTCTTTTCCCATATTGAGGAATGGATAAAAAAGGGTTGGCCTATTTGAAAAAGGATAAGCATCTAAGGAAAATAATTGGAAAAGTATCATTAAGCTCCTTAGAAAAAGAACGAGATGTTTTTCAAGACTTGGTACGATCAGTAATTGGACAACAGTTATCCGTTAAGGCTGCTTCCACTATCTATGGAAGATTCAAAGCCTTATTTACCAAAAAGGAAATTACTCCTAGAAAAATATTGCGGAAAAGTCATGAGGAGCTTCGAAATGCTGGTCTATCCAATGCCAAAGCAAAATACATTAGAGAAGTCGCCTTGTTTTCCCTAAAACACAATTACGACATTCAAACTTGGCGGAAGATGGAGGATGAATCCGCGCTTCAATTACTAACTGAAATAAAAGGCGTAGGTATATGGACTGCCCAAATGATTTTAATGTTTTCGATGCATCGCCCTGATGTTTTCCCGCTTAAAGATGTAGGCATTCAGAATGGCATCAAAAAACTATGTAAGCTTAAATTAGAAGGAAAAGAGTTGGAGGAAAAAATGATTAGATTATCTAAACCATGGCGTCCCTATCGCAGTTTAGCTTGTAGATTGCTTTGGGCATATTTAGATAATGAGCCGGATTAAAAGCAACAAACGTGTTTAAGGAGCCACGAATTACACAAATTAACGAAGCCGAAAGTCGTAGAATGGCCACGAATTATTGCTCCGCAATTACTAATTTTCACAAATTCGATAAGGTTATTTTACTTCATTAGGCTTAGTCTAAATCAAATTATTACATTTTCGAGTCAAGCGATAATTACCGGAAGTAACCTAGTCTGCCAATAGCTAAAATTTTCCGTACTTTGCCCTGAGCACCACTAAAAATAGGATTCGTATTTATGCGGAAAGAAAGAGTTATCGGAAGGTTCTTAGGATCTAAGGCTGGACCACTGTTAATCGTAATTGGAGGAATGCATGGCAATGAGCCGGCAGGAGAAAAGGCCATCGAGATGATGGTGGGAAATCTCGAAAAAGAACCAATCATCAATCCCGATTTTGAATACTGTGGAAGTTTTTTAGGCGTCAGGGGAAACACCAAAGCTTTGGCAAAAGGTGTTCGTTTCTTAAAAGAAGATCTCAATCGGTTATGGCGAGAAGAAAATGTAGCTCGTATTTTAACCGCAACGGAATTAAATCCCGAGGAAGAAGAAGTTAAAGAATTGTATCACTGCATTGCAAAAGAAGTGGCAGATAGAAAGCCAACGAAGGTGGTTATCATGGACTTACATACCACAACAGCCATAGGGGGAATCTTTGCCATTCCTACTGATGAACCTGAAAGCGAACGCATTGCTGCAGAATTACACGCACCGGTTGTCAAGGGATTTTTAAAAGGTATCAAAGGAACCCTATTGCATTACTATACTTTGGATCGCTTCCCAATGCCCTGTACGGCTGTCTGTTTTGAGTCTGGACAACATAACGAAGTGTTATCGGTGAACAGGGCGATTGCCGCAATAACAAATTGTATGCGCACAATTGGTTCGGTTCGCGCAGAACACGTAGAAAACCAACACGATCATTTGTTGATTGCATTTTCCAAAGGCCTACCTAAACGGGCTCGACTAAAACAAGTACATGAAATAAAACCAGGAGATGATTTCGTAATGAGGCCAGGGTTTAAGAATTTTCAAAAAATTAGCAAAGGTGAAATTCTTGCGGATGATCGAAACGGTCCTATTGCATGCGAATTAGACGGACTGATCCTAATGCCTTTATATCAGAAACAGGGAGATGATGGTTTTTTTATTATCGAGGACGTGCCTGTTTAATTACTCTGCGATCAATAAATCTAAAAATGTTTTTCCCTTAATAAAAATCAGGTCACGCCCTTCCGGGCTCAAAGGTTCATCAATCAAATCAACTTCTAGTAAGTCTTCAATGATAGACAATAAATCTTCTTGCGGAAAGTCTTTGTAAAAAGCGTCAAGTTTTTTTCTGAAGCTATCTTTTTTCTGCTCCAAAAATAAATTCCAATTCTTGTCTTCAATGTCCGATACTTGTTCAGCCGTTAAATTAGCCGACTCATAATGATCTCTGGCAATCGTTGCCCATATAGATGCAACGATATAAGTGTATAACTCCTTCTCTTCTTCGGTTAAGATGCTAACGTCATCAGAAAAGATAAAACTAGCAATTATAGGTTCGTGGGCCAAAAAATCGCCTACCCATTCCTGGACTTTTACCTCATCTTCTAGTTGCGCCAAACGACCCTCAATGAAATCTTGTGTGATATACTTTTTTATTGCCATGGGGGCAAAGATAGGAGATCGCTTACATAAAACAAGTAGGTTCCCAAATTTGGAATTCTGCCGGAAAGTTCGTATTTTGGGAACCAGATGCGAATCATAGCAAAACGAACATTAAAAGAGTTTTGGGTAAAACATAAAGACAGTGAGCAGGCTTTGCTAAGTTGGTATAAAGTCTCTAAAAACGCCAAGTGGCAAAACTTTAAAGATGTAAAACAACAGTTTGGAACATGCAAAATTATAGGACAGGATAGAATAATTTTCAAAATCAAAGGAAATAACTATCGTTTAATAGTTAAAGTAACATTTACAAATCAAATTATCTGGATTCGGTTTATTGGTACACATGACGAATATGATAAAATAAACGCCAAAGAAATATGAAGCTAAAGTTGATTAAAACGGAAGAGGAATATCAAAAATCATTGAAAAGGTTGGAAAAAATATTCCATGCAAAAAAAGGTAGTAAAGAACAAGAAGAACTTGAAGTGCTAGTCTTGCTGATTGAAAAATATGAAGAAGAAACAGTTGGGGAATTTCCAAGTCCGGACCCAATTGAGGCCATAAAGTTTAAAATGGAACAAATGGAAATGACCCAGAAAGATTTAGGGGAATTAATAGGGTTAAAAAGCAGAGCCTCTGAAATATTATCAAGGAAGCGGCCAATGAGTATCAATATCATTAGAAAACTAAGTACTGCCTTATCAATTCCCGCAGAAATTCTAATTCAGCCTTATAAAACGGCTTGATTACAGCGAAAAATTTCCAGAATTTGCTTGACCATTCCACTCATTTCTGAGCTTTTCTATTAGGTACATTTCTTCTGTTAAGAAAAAATTAAGCCTATTCATTGTACCATATTTCCTTAAAAAGCGTCTTATATAAAAGGTAGGAGATCATTATAAACTCAAAAATTGTGTTGATTTCTTCCAATTTTGGAGCACCTTTGTGATTATACGTTAGATATGAAACAGTTCTTAGTCCTTTGTTTATTGATTTTTGTGGCCAGCCAATCCATTGCTCAACCAAATGAGCGTCGAGAAAAATTAACACTTGATGGCGAAGTGGTAACCGCCTTGATTACCGAAAATGGCGACACGATCATAATCGCAGATCTAGATGAAATGTCTGTTTCTTCCATCCGATCTTTTTCCAATAGAAATGAATATCGTCGTTATTTGAAATACCGTAGATATGCATTAGTCGTCTATCCTTATGCGGTACAGGCTATTCGTATTTTCAAAGAGGTGGATTATGTTACTAAAAACATGAAGCCCGGCAAGCGGAAAAAGCATATTCGCAGGTTGAATAAAGAGTATAAAAAAGAATTCAAAGACCAACTAAAGAATCTCACCAAAACACAAGGATTGATTCTCATAAAAATGGTGGAAAAAGAGTTGAATATTCCAATGTATGATCTGATCAAAGATCTTCGTGGAGGTGTTTCTGCTTCCTACTGGCATGAACTAGGTAAGTTCAATGGCTATGACTTAAAGGCTGGTTATACCGATGGTGAGGATAAGATCATGGACGTTGTGCTAAAGGATTTCGATGTGAGTTATGAAGTGGATTTGGAAGAGTTGGAGAAAAAGAACTAATTATTTTATTCCTGTTGCAGCTTCGAAAATCCGTACCTTAGTCCTTCATTTTCACAATCATTTATGATCGACTATTCCAACCCAAAGCTCGTAGTAGAAACTTCCAAAATTGAACCAGGGAAAATCGCTTGGCGCTCCCCATCTAACATTGCGTTAATCAAGTACTGGGGAAAGCACGGCCGGCAATTACCTTCCAACCCGTCTATAAGTTTTACGCTGAATCATGCCTTTACGGAAACCACATTGGAGTATTCCCCAAAGATGGGCGCTGACGAAGGAATTGATTTGGACTTTCTCTTTCACAAGGAAGAAAATCCTGCCTTTCGAGAAAAGATTGTAAAATTCTTAGAAAGCATTCAAGACATCTTTCCTTTTCTGCGACAACTACATTTAAAAATTCGTTCTGCAAATTCCTTTCCGCATTCCGCAGGTATCGCTTCTTCCGCCTCTAGCATGAGTGCATTGGCCTTGTGTCTTTGTTCGTTAGAAGCAGAATTATTTGGAACCCTAGAATCGGACGAGGAATTTCATAAGAAGGTTAGTTACATCGCGAGACTAGGATCTGGTTCTGCTTGCCGGTCTATTTATACGCATCTTGGACTATGGGGAAAATCCTCTATAGCAGAAAATAGTTCGGATGAATATGCCGTGGAGTATTCTGATGTAAATGATATTTACAAATCGTTTCAGGATAGCATCTTGATTGTCTCTGGAAAAGAAAAATCTGTGAGCAGCCGGGCCGGCCATGCCTTGATGGACAACAATGTTTTTTCCAAACCCAGATTTGAGCAAGCAAGAAGCAGATTGTCTCGCATAGCAGATCATTTAAGAACAGGAGATTTAGAAGCCTTCGGAACTATTGTCGAGGACGAAGCGTTAACTTTACATGCCTTGATGATGGCCTCTTCGCCTTCTTATCTTTTGATGGAACCGAATAGCTTGGAAATTATCAATGCCGTTCGCAGATTTAGAAAAGAAAATAATTTACCGGTGTATTTCACATTGGACGCAGGGCCTAATATTCATTTATTGTATCCGGGATATATCCGAGAAAAGGTCTTACGGTTTATGGAAGATGAATTGTTGCCTTTTTGTGAAGAATCAAAATGGATAGATGACCATGTGGGAATCGGCCCTGTAGAATTAGAATTGGAATAAATGAGATTCAGTATTTCTTTAATATTAATTTATTCATTGTTTGCATTGACTTCTTGTGCGCAGGCTCCTCCTGTTAATTTACCTGAAGTTGAGTCTCCCGCATTTTCAGACAAACTGGAAAGGCTTTTAAATTTTTCTGTACCCACCATTGGTGTACAAGAATTAGCTGATGCAAAAGATCAATATTTAATCTTAGATACAAGAGAAAAAGAGGAGTACGACATTAGTCATATTCCCGCTGCTAAATTCGCAGGCTATAAAAATTTCGATTGGGCTTTTTTGGAAAACACTCCGAAAGACCAGGCTATTGTCTTGTATTGCTCAGTAGGTTATCGAAGTGAAAAGATTGGGGAAAAACTGAAAGACAAGGGATTCACCAATGTTCAGAATCTTTATGGAAGTATCTTTGAGTGGGCCAATGCCGATTTGCCATTGATAGATGGCCAAGGAAAAGAAACAAAGAAAGTACACACTTATAGTGGCCGTTGGGCCAAATGGGTAGAGGATGGGGAGCTAATAAAAGTATGGTAGTTAGAAAAGTGGATTAGTTGAACCAAATTCCACTTCCAAATAACTTTGGATTCGCTGCGCACAAATAACATGATCTGCTTCTTCAAAAATTGCGCGTTCGCAGAACAAAAAGTCCAAAATGTTTTTGGATCGGTCTACATCTTTAAAAAGATCGTAGATGAACATTAGCGGGTCGTTAAATTTTGCTACCTGAGAAAATCGATATACATTTTTCATGTAATCATATTCAAGCACCAACCATTTATTCGGATTCTGCGGATAGATTTTTATTTGTAAAAACAACGGTGCTCGGAAGTAATCCATTTCATCGAAGCCAAATAACTTTTTGTCATAAAGCTGATACATGTATTGACGAAAGGGAATTCCTCTTTCGCTAAATTGATTTTCAACCTGTGCTAACCTTTTAAATAATAATTCTGCGGGCAACTCTTCTCGTTTGATTTCTTCGGATGGTTCCCAATCTTTTGATCTTAGATTGTAATACTCTGTTTGACCGACACGCAATTTATAATCAAAGCGAGAGTATCCGGGTACGACATATCCTGGATAATAAAATTGCATTTGATGTGCTTGTCCGAATTCAATTTCCAGCAACATGGTGTAAATCCCTAAGCTGTACTTCTCATAGGTTGGATCGAATAATCCCATGATACTGGCCAAGCTATCATTTCCCAAATCAAAAAAGCTTGCCCCCACTAATTTGTCCCCATCATAAATACAAGTTTCCCAAGTGTTGTATAAATCTCGTCTATCACCAGAACCAAAAAGGGAGTCTTTCAATGTTGGCGCTATGTAGCCTTCAAATCTAGATTTGTGTTGTTGGTAAAGAATATCTTTTTCACGATCAAACTGCGCCTTACGCACAAAGACATTGAACTTCTTTTTGTTACGGTTTAGAATTTTCCGTAAACTCTTTTTAAAAGAGTATCCTTCCAAAGGTAGCCTAGTCCAGACAGCAGAATACAAACCATTTTCAAAACATAGGAAGTGACAGGTGAAAATCATGGAACCCATACGGAACCACCCCCTTCCTAGGTATTCGTCCAGTTTTTCTGGCGCTAAGGTTTCCGGATAATGAATTTCTGTAATCATTTAAATGGGCTGACAGCTACTGTTTCAACCAAGGTAAGGAATTTTATTAGTTCGAAGTTGGATGTAGACATCAGAATCAACTTTGGCCCTGTGTTCTACTTTTTATGCATAAAAAAAGGGCACTAACCGAAGCTAGTACCCTTTATATTTTTTTTACGAATCGCTTACATACCTAATTTGGCACGAACTTGCGAACTAACATCTGAGCTTTCGTCAGCATAGAGTAAAACTCCAGCTTCGAAGATCATGTTAAATCCGTTTTCAGCAGCGACTGCTTGAATTGCATTGTTGATCTTTTCCAAGATCGGTTTTGTCAACTCTTGTTCTTTTGCATATATCGTTGACTGCATTTCTTTTTCGAAATTCATAATAGTCGCTTGCTCTTCCTGAAGTTCTTTTAAAAGTCCTTCTTCCTGTACAGGAGACAAAGCGCCTTTTTCTTTTTGAGCAACCGCGGACTGCTCTTTTGCCTGATAAGCAGCAACCATTTGTTGGCCTTTTTTCTGAAGTTGTTCTCCAAGTGCCTGTAGGTTAGCATTCATTTGCTTTACCTCAGGTAATTCAGATAAGATGAGCTGAGAGTTCACATATCCAAATTTCTGTGCTACGGCATCTGTCATCTGAAGCCCAACTAAGGCTACCACAAGCAGGGCGTTTCTAACTAGTTTTTTCATTTCTTTTAATTTAACACTGATTTCTGATCTAAATTGGGTGCAAAAATAATGATTTTCGCTCCTATTTATTTCAATTTTGCAATAATATCATCCGTTTTATCATACCGCTCGTTAGCGAAAATAATTCCAGATGAGCCTCCGACGTCTAGGATAAAATCAAATCCTTTCTCGTTGGCATATTCTTCGATTGCGTTATAAACGCGTTCTTGTATTGGTTGAACTAAACTTTGTCGCTTTTTAAATAAATCTCCTTCTTGACCGAATTTCTTTCTTTGCGACTCTCTTAGTTTCTTTTCTTCTTCCACTATTTCATCCTCTTTTTGCTTTCGCGTATCTTCTGACATCAATACTTGCTCAGCCTGATATCGAGAGTAAAGCCCTTTGATCTTATCCTGTTGCACTTCAATTTCTCGTCTCCATCGAGCAGCCAATTCATCCAACTGCCTTTGGGCATCTAGATAATCAGATTGTGCGTCAAGTATTTTATTAATATCTACAGAGGCTACTCTTTGAGCTTCCATAGAGAATGTTCCCATCATTATAATGGCGATTGCGAAGATTAATTTTTTCAACATGCTTGTACTTTTTTGTAGGCAAAAGAAGGATTTCCTTCCTAAAGACTGCCAAAATTAACATTTTATTGTAAGCTGTTCGAAATTAAGACGCCTTACATTGGGTCAAGTTACTGCCGATTTACAAGAGCTATTCAATTTCGAAGAGAATATCCTTTGTAAGCAACGGATTCATTGACTATTTAGCAATTGTTATCGGTTTATTTAACGAAGGATTAACCCTCTTTGACTTTCCTTAACTCCTTGATTTTCAGGCAGACTATACACTTTAATGAGGGGGGCAAGTGATAAATGGTTGTAAGCTTAACCTTGTTTTTTTTTAAAAAGAACTGCTCCAAAGAACGCTTTCCTCCTTCGAGCAGTTTTTGCATCTTTGTAATCCTTTCCAAAATGAAGAACCTATGACTGTTAGGATTGATCCTAAACCTCTAAAAATTGACTTGCTTGCTCCAATAATTAAAGGAGACGTGCAATTGACATTATCTGATAATTCTAAAGAAAAAATCGCACAAGGCAGAGCCTTTTTGTTGAAAAAACTTGATGACCCTGATGCTACGTATTATGGTATAAACACGGGGTTCGGTTCCCTTTGTAACGTTAGAGTTTCAAAGGAAGAATTGTCAGATCTTCAAAGAAGATTGATTCTTTCTCATGCCTGTGGAATTGGAGATATCATCCCTATCGAAGTAGCTCGTTTAATTCTGTTTTTAAAAATTCGAAATTTTTGCTTTGGAAATTCTGGTGTTCGTCTTGAATTAGTTGAGCAATTAATTCGACTGTATAATGCAGATTTGATTCCTGTTATTTATGAAATGGGATCGCTTGGCGCTTCAGGAGATTTAGCACCATTGGCTCATTTGTCTTTAGTTGTGATTGGAGAGGGAGAGGTTTTTTATAAAGGTGAAAAACAAAATTCCAAAGACGCCTTAAAAGCCGCTGAAATTTCCCCACTTTCCTTAGCGTCAAAAGAAGGAATTTCCCTATTGAACGGAACTCAATTCAGTACCGCTTATGGTATTTGGAGTTTATTACGAGCCAAAAATGTGCTTAGGAACGCGAATCTTTGTGCTGCGATTTCCATAGATGCATTTGATTGTAACTTAAGTCCTTTCGATCCAAGAATTCATGAAATCAGGCCACATAAGGGACAACTTCAAGTAGCGTCTGATATAAAATTATTGCTTTCCGATAGTGAGATTGCTGCTGGTAAAAAAGTAAATGTTCAAGATCCATATGCTTTTAGATGTACCCCTCAGGTTCATGGAGCCAGTGCCGATGTTCTTGATTTTGTAGAAAAAACATTAACCACAGAACTTAATGCGATAACAGATAATCCAAGTTTGTTTCCAGATTCAGATGGTATTATTTCAGGCGGAAATTTTCATGCGCAGCCGATTGCCTATGCCAATGATTTTTTAGCGATTGCCGTGGCTGAAATTGGTAGTATTTCAGAACGTCGCACTTATCAATTGATCTGCGGTATTCGTGGATTACCTGCATTCTTGAGTCCAGAGCCAGGATTGAATTCTGGTTTTATGATTCCGCAATACACCGCCGCGTCTTTAGCAAGTCAAAACAAACAACTTTGTACACCAGCTTCTGTAGATTCCATTGTATCTAGTAATGGCCAAGAGGACCATGTAAGTATGGCGGCCAATGCTGGAACAAAACTGTATCGTGTGGTTAGAAATGTAGAACGCATTATTGGGATTGAATGGCTCACAGCGGCGCAAGCCTTAGAATTTAGAAGGCCTAAAAAATCAGGCAGTCTTGTTGAAAAAACACACGCTGAATTCCGGTCAATCGTTCCAAAATTAGCCGACGATCGGCTCATGTCTACCGATATGCATGCTGCAACTGATTTCCTAATTAATCGTAAAGAAGACTAAGAAAGTCGTACAACTTTTCAAAACTCCATTTCGTTATTCCTTTTTTGAACGTCACTTTCTAGAACTTTTATCGTCTTATAAGTGAGCGCTCGGCGTTCATTTTATTAAAATAAACACACTTATGCACACAAAATCAATTTTACTTACCCTGTTTATCGCTTCTATGGTTTTCACATTCTCTTGTGATTTTACCAAAAAAACTGTAGGTAGTATTAACTTATTTCCCGTCGAGGATGATGTTAAACTTGGAAAGCAAGTGGCAGCAGAGATTGCTAGTAAGCCTAATGAATATCCAATACTAAGCGAAAGACAAAACCCTAAGGTTTATCAATACATTCGCAAAATCACTAATAATATTTTAAACTCTGGTGTAGTGAAATATAAAGATCAATTCGCCTGGGAAGTGAAAATTATTAATGATGACAAAACGCTGAATGCTTTCGCCACACCTGGAGGATATATTTACGTATACACAGGACTAATAAAATATTTGGATTCTGAAGATCAATTGGCAGGAGTGATGGGACATGAGATCGCTCATGCTGATCGAAGACATTCTACGAAGCAAATGACGCAGACACTTGGCGTCCAGATTTTATTATCCGCAGCCTTGGGGAACCGCGAAGCAGTTCAGCAAGTGGCATCCGGAATAGTTGGTCTTAAGTTTTCTAGAAACCACGAGGCAGATGCCGATGAATATTCAGTTCGTTATCTCTGTCCTACTAGTTATAATGCGGCAGGTTCCGCTGGATTCTTTAGAAAGATAAGTGAAGGTGGAGGAAGACCTCCCGAGTTTTTAAGTACACACCCAAATCCTGATAATCGTGTTGTGGACATTGAAGGACAAAAAACAGAGATGGGTTGTCGTGGATCTTCTACTAATCGATCAGAGTATGCAAAGATTAAAGCGCTTTTGTAAGGGTTGTAACTTTGTAAAAAAAGAAGGGGAATTAAATTTTGCGATTTAATTTCCCTTCTTTTTTGCTCATCAGTTCAAGAATAATTTTTTGGTGATAATTTCATTTTTCAAATAGATGTTTAAAAAATATAGCCCGCCAGATAAATCATCAAGATAAATTTGGCTGTTTTGGTCCAAAGTAAAAAAAGCCTTCAATACTTGGCCGTTTAGGTTCAAAATTTCCATTCGGTCTATTCCTTCGCCGGTTTCGTTTTCTATGGTAAGATACCCATGAGACAAAGGATTTGGATATATATTTATGTGCTCATTTCTTGAAAATTCACTCAAACTATTTAGTACAATCACTTCGTCACATTCATGATCTAAATCAAAATCTACAAAGTTATTTCCCGAAGTAAAACATCGTAATCCGAAGAAATGAGGAGCACAAATGTTTCCTTGCGGAACCAAATATTTGTTGCTTCCTATTCCTTCAATAATATAGCGCCCGAATTCAATGTTATCAATGAACTGTACATTATAATCTTTGCCATCAAAAGAAAGAACCTTAGTGCTGTCTATATTTATGTCATAGACGAACCCTGATCCAAATATTTGAACCTGATAGCTATCTCCGGCAGTCAGTGTATAATCGTACAAAATGGTTTCTTCGTTAGTAACAATATCGATGAGATAGACTTTAGCTCCCTCTTCGCGAATAGCAGCATTTTTAAAACTATTTGCGCAACCCTCTATGCCTTTTAATATTTTCCAACTCTGTCCGTTAATGGTTGTGTCTTTTTCTACTTCAATTGTCGCAGGGGCTGTGACATAATAATCAATAGACAAACTATAAGTCCATTTCGTTCCAACATCAATTTGAGCGAAGGTTTTGAAACTAAACAATATTAACATACCTAAAATGAATCCTCTCATCTGGTTGTATTTTGTTAGACTCAATTTACTATTTTTCTAATAGCCCCAACTCTCTTTTTCAAAATAACTAAGGAATTGCATTCAAGATGACTTTATCAGAAAGCCTTTGCTTTAGTTCTAATCTAGCTTCAGACAATTCACCTTTGATATATTGTTCTATCATTAGTGAAGCCATGGGCCCGGCAAAGTCACTTCCCCAGCCACCGTTTTCTACGTAGACTGCGATAGCAATGGTTGGATTTTCTCTGGGCGCGAATGCGAAAAAGACCGAATGATCTTCTCCATGAGGATTCTGCGAGGTTCCTGTTTTTCCGCAAATTTCAATGTCTGGAATAAAAGCAGTATTACCTGTTCCACGGGAAACGGACTTACTCATCCCTTCTACAATTGGATTAAAATAAGTTCTATTAATATTTACACTTTTCTTTATTCTAAACTTATCTGGAATCGGCGTGCCGTCCACAAAACCTTTTATTAAATGAGGAATATAAAATTCTCCTCTATTCGCCATGATGGCTGCCAAGTTTGCCATTTGCAAAGTGGTCATTTCAATTTCTCCTTGACCAATTCCAATAGACATGATTGTTGGGGATTTCCAAGAACCTTCCACTCTTGGATACAACTTGTCGTAGTATTCCGGCGTAGGAATATTTCCAACCCCTTCGTTGCTAATGTCAGCTCCCAGGGCTTTTCCCAATCCAAAATCTTCTAATCTTCGGTTTAATAAAGCCAGTCCTTTATGTGGTTCATTAAATCCAAACTTGTCTACGATATTTCGAAGTGTAGTGAAATAATAGGAGTTACAAGAGTGTTCTAGTGCGATAGCAACATTGTAAGGATAGCTATGTTGGTGGCATCCTCTTGGTACTCCATTGTAGTAATATGCTCCTTTACAAGAAACGGGGGTATTCGCCGTCATCACTCCTTCTTGCATGGCAATTAAAGACATCACTGTTTTCAAAATTGACCCTGGAGGATATTTAGCTTGAACCCCGCGATTGAAAAATGGCTTTTGCAAGGTGTCCCTTAGTAATTCATTATATGCCGCTCCTCTATTTCTGTTAATCGTTAAAACATTTGGATCGTAACTGGGAGAACTGACAAAGGATAAAATCTCTCCGGTCCTTGGCTCAATGGCAACGATGGAACCTGATTTGTTTTTCAACAATGCTTCGGCCAAGCTTTGCAGTTCAACGTCTAATGTAGTTATGATGTCTTTTCCCGAAACGGCCACAGTGTCCTGTCTTCCTTTTTTATATGAGCCTACAGCACGACCGAGGTTGTCTTTTAACAAATATCGAATCCCCTTTGCTCCACGCAAATCTTCTTCATAGGTTCTCTCTAAACCTGTTGACCCAATAAAGTCACCGGTCCTATAACTCCCCTTAGACTTATCAATCTGCTTTTGATTTACTTCAGACAAGTAGCCTAAGACATGAGGAGAATTTCGATAGGGATACCCACGAACATTTTTTATTTGTATTGAAAAACCGGGAAACTCATACAAGGATTCTTGAAACCGAGCGTAGGTCTGTGCAGAAATTTTAGAAAGAAAAGTAAACGGAACATTTTTTGAAAAACGAACTGAATTGAAGTTTTTATTAATGAGTGTTTTAAAGGTTGGTTTATCGATTGACAACAATTGACAAAACAGCGTGGTATCCATTTTAGGGTCCACTAAATTGTAACTGCAATTTACATCGTAAATGGCGTTGTTGTTTACCAGTAGCTTTCCATTTCGATCGTACATTAAACCTCTGGAAGGGTAGTCTACCACTTTTTCTATAGCTGTTGTGCGTGCTCTATCTTGATAAGTAGAATCAACCAATTGAATTTGAAGGGCCTTGAATAGCAATAATAAGAACGCTGCGATGAATATTCCTCGCAAAACGTATTGTCTACTTTTATGGAAGTCTTGTATTGCCACAGTGCCTAATCCTTTGGATTAAAAATATACTGATAGATAATGATAAAAACCAGTGAAGGAATAAAACTAACTATAGTCCTTGACAAACTTTCTATAAAATATACTAAAGAAAATGCTTCTATTACAAAATAGAAAATTAAATGCCCTAAGAGTAGGGTTGCTGTGTAAAAAATAAAATTATTGATTCCCATTTCATGTCTCGTTGGCAACTCATTCGTTTTATACCCTCCCCTTGGTTCAAAAGCCTTTAAAGCAACTGGTCGAAGAAATGCCATAAATACTGTGGCGCTAGCATGAACACCTGGACTATCATAAAACAAATCAATAGTCATTCCTAATAAGAAGCCTATCAAAACTAAAAGTGAATGGCTAATTTTGTGTGGCAAAAATAATATGAACAATGGGTAAATAATTACCGACATATAGTGGTTTCCTCCAATGGCAAGTGATAATTGTTTAAAGATGAGTACCTGAAGTAGTACTACAAAAATAAATCTCAAAACCTGTCTAAGTATATTGCTATTCATCACTTTCCTCCTCAACTGTTTTTTGGTTTGCCCTCAATAAATTATTGACAACATAGACATACCTAATTTTGCTTAAATCATTGAACAGTTTAACATCGATATCGTAAAAATTGCTGCCAGGAGGAACTGTTGCGGAAATGACAGTTCCTACAGGAAGTCCTCCCGGAAAAATGGCGGAGTAGCCACTGGTTTGAACAGTATCGCCAATTGCTATTTGTGCGTGCTTTGGCACATCTCTCATCTGAGAAATTGTTGGGTTACTCCCTTCCCAAACTACCGAACCAAAAAAATTATTTCTTTTTATGCTTGCTGCGATTCGGGATTCTTTATTCAATATTGACATTACCGAGGAATAATATTTATCTACGCGTATAACAATTCCAATTACCCCTTTGTCATCAATGACCGCCTGTCTAGGTTTTATACCATGCCTGGATCCTCGATTTATCGTTAAATAATTATTGAACCTAGAAACAGAATTGTTTACCACTTCAGCCGTAGTAAAGGTATAGTGTTGCTGCCATTTTTCATCAGAAACAGAACCTTCGATAATTTCTTCTTGAAACCGTGCATCCCTTAACTCCGCACGTAACCTTGAATTTTCTCTTGCTAAAGAATCTGATACTACAGATAAATTCCAATATCTAGTTACAGCATCAAACCTTTCATAAAGTTGTCCGCTAAAATAATTTGAAGAGTGCACCCAAATTTTTTGCTGATTGTTATTATAACGTACGATGAGAATAAAGCAAAGCAATTCTAATCCAAGAAAACTTAGAAAGCCACCATAACGAACAATGAGTAAGAAAAGATTTCGCATCTACCCCTTCGTTTAACTTAATGAAGTAGAATTAGACAGATCTTCGGTCGATTAAAAATGAAAAGCGATCCGAATTTTTTAAAGCAATACCAGTACCTCGAACCACAGCTCTCAATGGGTCATCTGCAACATGAACTGGTAGTTTAGTTTTAGCTGAGATTCGTTTGTCTAATCCTCTAAGTAAGGCTCCTCCACCTGTAAGATATAAGCCCGTAGTATAAATATCAGATGCTAATTCTGGAGGAGTTGATTCTAATGCTTTTAGAATTGCATCTTCCACTTTGGAAATAGATTTATCCAAAGAGTGAGCAATCTCCTGATATGAAATTGTAGTTTGTTTAGGAATTCCGGTCATCAAATCCCGTCCATTTACTGGATACGGATCTGGCGGGTTTTCCAATTCTGTAAGCGCCGATCCTACATGAATTTTAATTTGCTCAGCAGTACGCTCTCCGATTAGGATATTGTGCTGGCGTTTCATGTAATTCATTATATCCGCTGTAAATTCATCTCCAGCGGTACGGATGGATTGATCACAAACAATTCCTGAAAGTGCGATTACTGCAATCTCTGTCGTTCCTCCACCGATATCAATTACCATATTACCGACGGGTTCTTCAACATCAAGTCCAATTCCCAATGCTGCGGCCATTGGCTCATGTATTAGATATGTTTCTTTGGAATCAACATGGTCAGCAGAATCGAAAACTGCTCTTTTTTCTACTTCTGTAATCCCCGAAGGAATACAGATTACCATTTTCATGTGCGAGAAAAATCTTTTTCGAATGCCAGTCATCTTTATCAGCCCTTCAATCATGCTCTCAGCGGCTTGGAAATCTGCAATTACCCCATCTTTCAGTGGACGGATCGTTTTGATGTCCTCATGAGTTTTCTCATGCATCTGCATTGCCTTGGTCCCTACAGCAATGGTCTCCCCTGTTCTTCGATTTTTCGCAACAATTGACGGCTCGTCTACCACCACTTTGCCATCCATAATGATGAGTGTGTTGGCAGTTCCAAGATCAATAGCAAGCTCTTGTGTGAAAAAGCTGAAAAATTTCATTTATAAATTTGAGCGGGATAACAAATATTAAAAAAAAACGCAAGCATTACCACTTGTCTTAGAAAGCAAAAGAACGAAAATTTAGTGACTTTTCCTTAGAAAAAAGGATTACATCGTTAAATTGGGTTTAAGTTAATCCCCTACCAATACTAGGGACATTCTTGACGGGTCTAAATACTTTTGGGCCATTTGCTGGATTGTTGAAGGGTTTGCATTTTTGACAGCATCTACTAGGTTCTTAAAGTAGTTTTTGCCTAAATGTTCCACCTCCGCCGTTCGAACTATTTCCCCAATGTTAAATGGGCCATCTACCATGCTTAAAAAACTTCCCATTAGGTAACTTCTAACCATTTCTAGCTCTTCACTAGCGATTGGCTCATTAATCAGGCGGTTAAGCTCTTTTTTGATCTCTTTCTCTGCAGCGGCCCTGTGGTCATGGCTAAGTTCTGCTCCTATTAGAAAAGCACCTTCTTTGTGCATTGCATCCAAACTAGTGTAAATATTATAAGTAAATCCTTTGTCCTCTCGCAGGTTAGTCATTAATCTCGATCCAAAATAACCCCCAAGGATTGTATTTAACACAAAGAAATCGGCATAATCTGGGTGGCTTCGCGGAAAAAGTATTCTTCCCATTCTCAATGCCGTTTGAGGAGAGCCAGGGTTAGAAATTTCTGTTCTGCTTGTTTTTTCGGTAAACCTTGGAAAATTTGGAGAACAAACCACCCCATTAGGTATTATTGTTCCCAGTGTTTTGTTGATTAGATCCGTCGCATTTTTTTCAGGCCTTCCGCTCAAAAAGAGCATACAATTCTCTGCTATATATTGTTTTTGGAAGTGTTCTTGAAGCCATTCTATTTGTAGTTCCTCGTAGGTTTCTTTTACAGAATTATATCCATATGGGTGATTGGCACCAAATAAATGTTCTGTTATATTTCGATAAGCAATTACATCGTTCTTGCTCAAATCGATC
Organism: uncultured Saprospiraceae bacterium; assembly: GCA_937930025.1. Taxonomy (GTDB): domain Bacteria; phylum Bacteroidota; class Bacteroidia; order Chitinophagales; family Saprospiraceae; genus JABDJM01. The sequence goes on from CALGJW010000187.1 coordinate 20,330, forward strand.
TTGAGTCTTTCGATGTTATTTTGCTTTAATTTTGCTAATTCAATTGGATCAAACTTCGGGGCAGTTAATATTTCAGTCCACATGGGAAGTAACTTTTCTAAATGCTTGGATAAGCTATAAAAAGTCATTCCCGAAGTGTCTAGATTAACTGGGATGGTAATTGAAGAACCGAAGTAATCTGTCTGTTCAGCTATTTGAGCCGCAGTAAAACTTTTGGTGCCTTCTTTTAGCATGCGAGCTGTTGCTCGAGAAACCAACCGGTGAGATTCATAGGGTCGGCCAGCTTGAAAAACAACCTCAAGCTTTAAAACTGGTTGCGTTCCGGCTTCGATCAAGAACAAAGGAATCCCGTTGTCCAATTCTATCTTTTGGTATTCCGGAAGTGGAACACTTTCTATTTCTCTAATTTTCGGCGGTTGAGCTCGATTGATCATCCATTGTACTTTAGGCGCCCAAAGTTACGCTCAAATAAACTATCCATAGGCCGAATATTGCCTAATTCAATTAATAGCGTGTCCTTCTGCAAGTTTTAAGTGATATTTACTAGGGAAAAAGTATTTTTGCCTTAACCATATTCCAATTTATGAAATTCAGTGTATCCTCCTCTGATCTCCTTAAGCAACTTCAAATCGCAGGTGGAGCTATTGCTTCAAATCCTGTTCTTCCAATATTGGAAGATTTTCTCTTTTCTGTTAAAGGGAAACATTTGACCATTACCGCTACAGACCTAGAAACTACTATTGTTACTAGTATCGAAGTAAGCGCGGAAGGAAATGGCATTATAGCTGTTCCTGCCAAGATATTAATGGACACGCTCAAAGAGCTACCTCAGCAGCCTGTTACTTTCAATATCAACAAAGAAAACTTTGGGATTGAAATTACTTCAGCCTATGGTAAGTATAGGTTAGCAGGAGAAAACGGAAAGGAGTATCCTCAAATTCCAGAAGCCGATGGAGTGGATTCTATTGAATTAAGTAACCAAGCATTAGCTCAAGCCATTTCAAAAACACTTTTTGCAACGAGTACAGATGAGTTGAGACCTGCAATGACAGGAGTTTATGTCGAAGTGGATTTTAACCATTTGACTTATGTGGCAACTGATGCACACAAATTAGTTAAATACACTTTCAACAATATAAAAAGTGAGGTTTCCACTAATTTTATCATTCCTAGAAAAGCACTTAATCTTTTAAAAAATGCTTTGAGTAGTGGAGGGATTCTTAGTCTTTCCTTCAATAAATCAAATGCCTTTTTCGAAATGGGTAATGTGAAAATGGTTTGTCGGTTGATAGATGCGAGATATCCTGACTACAATGCAGTTATTCCAACGGACTCCACAAATCAATTATCCATTAACCGCAGTGATTTTCAAAACTCCCTTAAAAGGATTGCTATTTACGCAAACAAGACAACTAATCAGGTCATTTTAAACATCAATGATGGCAGCCTAACGGTTTCTGCACAGGATTTGGACTTTAGCAATGAGGCAACTGAACAATTGGCTTGCACCTATGAAGGAGAGCCGATGACAATTGGTTTCAACGCCAAATTCCTCATTGAGATGTTAAGCGTTTTGGAATCAGATGAGATTAAGATAGAATTGTCTTCTCCAAATCGAGCTGGTATCTTAAAACCGGTGGACGAAGTTGAAGATGAAGAAATCTTGATGCTTGTAATGCCTGTGATGCTCAACAATTAAGAAAACCTCCATGAAAGTTGGTTTGTTCTTCGGCTCTTTTAATCCGATTCACATTGGACATCAGATAATTGCCAATTATATGGCTAGTCAAACAGATTTGTCACAAGTCTGGTTTGTCGTATCTCCACAAAACCCATTTAAGGAAAAAAAATCTTTGGCCAAAGATCAAGATAGATTGCACTTGGTTCAGTTAGCCATTGAAGATAACTATAACCTAAAGGCCTCGAATGTTGAATTCAATATGCCTCAACCTTCGTATACCATAGATACCCTTGTTTATTTGCAAGAGAAATATCCTGAGCATGAATTTGTTCTTATCATGGGAGGAGATAACTTGGGAACTTTTCATAAATGGAAAAATTATGAAATCATCTTAAGAGATTATTCCATCTATGTCTACTTTCGTCCAGGATACGAGTTAGGAGAATTAAAAGACCATCCGAAAGTGCACTTGTTCGATGCCCCTGAAATGAAGATATCGGCGAGTTATATTAGAAAATGCATTCAAAATGGTCATTCCATAAGATATCTAGTCTCGGAACCTGTTTTTGAATACTTAGAAAGCTCTCATTTATACCGATAGTCGGTCCCCTTCCTGTCATTTTAAAGGCTCCTTTAGCTGAAGAACAATAATTTCTTAGATCAAGGGTTTATTTTTGTATAGAATTATGAAAGCAACACGATTAATCAAATTGGCCATTTTTGCCCTATTCCTTTTTTTATTCCCATTTGGAAATGGGTTTGCTCAAGACAGTTTAGCTTTTGATCAAGCTATTGGTTCTTGGAAAAACTATCTTCCTTTTACTGTTGGTCAATCAATCGCACAATCTTCCGACAAAATATTTTATACCACTGAAGTTGCTGTTCTTGTAATTGACAAGGATAATCCAGAAGAGGATAAAACAACAATCAGCAAGCTAAACGGA
>CALGJW010000188.1 GCA_937930025.1 uncultured Saprospiraceae bacterium
ATCGCGTTCGATAACGCCAGGTTTTAAAGTTTTTTGAGCAAATTCTCTGGCAGCCTCTTTAACGGCTAGCTGCTCTTCATTTAATTGAAAAATCACAGGCAAAAATTTTGGTAAGGGTAGATAAAATATTTAGCGAATTTACGCTAAAATTGATTAATATCCTTTATTTTCTTAGTCAATTACTTCTAAAAGTGTACGGAAGGCCAGGACTTTATCTTGATATCTGGCCATATGTTCTTGTTGTAGTTTAGGTGCAAACTGCACTTGATATTTATGCAAAGTTGCCATATCCTTTGTACTGTACTGGATGGCATATGATCTACCATCTTGGCCACTCTTTATTACTCGACAAATTTTAAAGGACTCAAAACATCCGGTATTCATCACATCAGGAATATGTGTGGACTTCATCCATTGCAGCCAATCATCATGGATTTCATCTTCTACGGTTAAAGTAACATTGTAAATTATCATAGTTCGTCGCCCCGAAGTTTTCTATATCGTTTTCGAGCCTCGACTGCAAAGGTACTACCTGAATATTCAATAAATAACTTTTCATAGTTCGCCTTGGCAGCATCTTTATCATTAAGATGGATTTCTTGAAGCTCTGCTAACTTGATGAGTGCGTTATCAGCCCGAATTTCATCGGAGTGATTTTCTACAATTTTTTCATAAATTTTTGATGCTTCCAAGTATTTTCTTTTTCGCATAGCCATACCAGCCTCAGAATAAAGTACATCATCTTCTAGTGAATGTCCTGGAAATTCAGATCTGATACTATCCAACTTAATTTGAGCGTCTTTAAATTTATTTTGAAAAATCAATAAATCCGCCTTGGCATATTTTTCCAAGGCGATGGTTGTTGTATCGAGTCCAGTATTATCTAATATGAAAATTGAAAGATCTAATGCATCATTTGCGATCAATTTTGACGTGGAAGCTTTTAAAACATCAAACTGAGCTTGGGCCCATTCAAAATCACCATTAAAATAGGCCAATTTGGCATTTTTAAATCTTGCTTGATGGCCTACCAAATCCTCTTCAAAGGCTTTATCAACTTGGGAGTAAAGCAAAGTGGCTTCCCAGACTTCCCCTTTCATTAGATAGTAATCTGCCAAACTTATTTTTCCATTGGCCAAAGTCAATGGTTGCAAACCCGGGTACTCAATTAAGCCGAGTAATAAATCAATTGCTATATCCAAATCATTGAGATAATAAGCTTCGAGGTCTGCAAGTTCAGCCACAATCTTTGCTGTGATTCTACTTTTTCCGAATTCCTCTAAGAATTGCTGGTATTCCAACTCTAAAGATCTTAGTTGTTCTTCGGTATAATCCAGCGTCTCTGTAAGCTCTTGTCTTTTTGTAGCTAACAATTCCTTTTTCGCTTCAATATAAAAGGAGGAAGCTGGTCCTTTTTGAATGACATAATCATATCCGGCAATTGCTGTTTCAAAATCTCCAGCTTCATAAGCAATTCCTGCAAGCTGAAAAGGCCTTGCCCCATTTTCACCAAGTCTCAAATCCAACGCTTTGTTTTGTTGCAAGGCAGAAGCATAATCATTTTGCTGAATGAATGTCCAGCTTAATAATTCGACATAGGCAGTAGCCTTCGGATCAGACTGTATTCTTTCATACAATTGGGCCTGCAATTCACCGTAATCATCTTCTCCAAGATATCTTTGAAAAAGTGTTTGTATAGAACGAAGTCTGGTTGGGCTTCCTTCCAAGCTATTTAAATAACTTTCAACCATTTTGTCTGGTTCCCCTTTTCTTCGATAAAGGTCTCCTAGGTTGTAAGAAAATATTTGACTACTATTTAGCAATTTGGAACCAGCAGTAAAAGTTTCAACTGCAAATTCGTACTTAGCCAGACTAGTAAAAGCATTGGCCAATTTTACAACAATAAATCGATCTGCTGGCATTTTCTTGATGGCCTTGGAATATTGCTCATCTGCATCATCTTGGCGTCCTTGTTTTTCTAACATCCCTCCATAGGTCACATACAACTGTACCATTTTGGGTGTTTTTTTGAGCGCCAATTTCAACTCCTTTTCAGCCTCATCATAAGCTTCCATTTCAGACAAACAATCGATATATCTATTGAAATAATAGTCATTCCCATTGTTATCATTATACAGCTTCTTATACAGCACAGCTGCCTTTTCAAACTCTGCATCAAGAAAGTATTGTTGCGCAAGCTTACTTTCCTGAGCAAAAAGGTTTAAACCTAGAAATAACAGGCAGATTGAAAAGATTCCTCTTAGCATATAGTAACTATTAAATCCAATTGTGAACGTTTAATTTCTCAATGGATATGATTCTGATATTCAACGTTAAAACAGCCCGAAAGTTGCTCAAAAACGACTGGTTAGTCAAGCTTTTAAAGGCTATTCGCAGAAAGAATCAATAGATATTTAATGAATGGCAATTTCCTTGGCATAACTATTCTCCTGTGCATGAACAGCTGCTATACCCACCATGTCAACAATCTGACGTACGCTAGAACCCAATTGAAGGATATGAACCGATTTTTTTAGGCCCAATAGGACTGGTCCGATTATATCCATATCAGCGGTTTCTCCAAGTAAATTATAGGCAATATTAGCTGCAGATAGGTTTGGGAAAATAAGCACATTTGCGCGATGACCTGCTAGTTTTGAAAATGGATAAAACTCTTTAAGGGTTTTTTGATTCAAAGCCATATGCGCTTGCATTTCCCCATCCACAATCCAATCCGGATGACGTTTATGAAGTATATCAGTGGCGGTGCGCATAAGCAACGCACCATCCGCATTTTGAACTGAACCAAAATTAGAATAAGTGATCAAAGCAATTTTGGGCTCTATATTAAAAGCCCGAACCTGTTCGGCAATTAATTCTGTTATGTTGGCAACTTCCAATGGAGTCAAGTGATGGTTTATCGAAGTATCTCCCAAAAATAGTGGTCCTTGTTTTGTATTTAAAATATGACAGCTAGCCACTTTTTTCACTCCTTTTTTTGGACCTATTATTTGAAGTGCTGGTCTAACTGTGGTTGGATATTTTTTAGTTAGTCCACCGATCATTGCATCAGCATCTCCTGTTTCTACCATCATACAGCCATAATAACTTCTCGAGGTCATGGTTGAAAACGCCTCAGGAAGGGAGACTCCTTTTCTTTTTCTTTTATTGTAAAAAACATTGCTGTACTGCTTGAGTGTTTCTTTCTCTTTATCGTCTATTGGTTCCTTTGGATCGATGATACGAACACCCGGCAATTCAATTTCAAGTTCACCTAACATTTTAGTGATGGTTGCTCTATTACCCAAGAGAATTGGTAAAGCCACTCTTTCTTCAATAACAACTCTGGCAGCCTTTAGAACTGAGATATGTTCTGCATCTGCAAAAACAACTCGTTTTAAGTCTTGACGTGCTGTGGTTTCAATTACTCTTGACAACGGATTATCATTTCCGAGTCTTTTTTCTAAAGCCACTTCATAAGCTTCCCAATCCGTAATTGGATGCTTGGCTACCCCCGACGCAATTGCCGCTCTTGCCACCGCCGGTGCAACCTCAGTAATTAGTCTAGGATCTACTGGCTTTGGGATAATATAGTCAATACCGAATTTCAAATTCTTTTTCCCATAGGCCATGTTCACCATGTCTGGCACTGGCTTTTTAGCTAGATTAGCCAAAGCATGTACAGCAGCAATTTTCATTGCCTCGTTGATCTCTGTTGCCCGCACATCTAGTGCTCCTCGGAAAATGAAAGGAAATCCCAAGACGTTATTCACTTGGTTAGGATAATCGGAGCGACCGGTGGCCATAATGCAATCTGGTCTAGCAGCTTTGGCCACATCGTAAGCAATCTCTGGAGTAGGGTTTGCCATTGCGAAAACGATGCAATCTTTCCCCATGCTTTTTACCATTTCCGCATTGAGCACATTACCTCGCGATAATCCGATGAACACATCGGCTCCTTTCAGAATGTCCTCAAGACTGGTATCCATAGAAACTGTCCCATTGACAAATTCTGGTTTTTTCCCATTCAAATTATCTCGCTCAGGATGAATCAACCCTTTGCTATCGAACATATAAACATTTTCCTTTTTAGCTCCTAAGGAAACATAAATTCGAGTACAAGAAATGGCAGAAGCTCCAGCTCCGTTAACTATGATTTTAACCTTGCTAATATCTTTGCCGACTAATTCTAATGCATTCAATAATGCCGCTCCACTGATAATAGCAGTACCGTGTTGATCGTCATGCATTACAGGAATATTCAATTCCTCTTTTAGGCGTTCTTCAATTTCGAAACAGGCGGGTGCTGAAATATCTTCTAGATTTATTCCTCCAAAAGTTGGTTCTAAAATCTTTACTGTTCTGACGAACTCATCCACATCCTTAGTATCTAACTCAAGATCAAAACAATCTATATCTGCGTAGATTTTAAAGAGTAGTCCTTTTCCTTCCATTACTGGCTTCCCTGCCGCAGCTCCTATATCTCCTAGTCCTAATACTGCTGTTCCATTGCTTATGACTGCCACCAAATTTCCTTTGGCGGTATATTTATAAACGTCCTCAGGGTTCTTCTCAATTTCTAGGCAAGGTTCAGCAACTCCTGGGGAATAAGCCAATGATAAATCCCTTTGATTGGAGTGGGCCTTTGTCGGAATTACTTCGATTTTCCCTGGTCTTCCTTTGGAGTGATAATTAAGCGCCTCGATATTCTTCTTTTCCATAATATTCAATGAATTTCTAGTCTGTAAAGAAACAGTTTTTGGGGGACTAGTACGATATTTTTAAGCGCGTAATGCGTTAAATAGTATTTCTATGGGATGAACCGACAATTTTCCAGTTCCATCTTTGATCTGATGCCTACAACTAGTGCCTGGCGCCGCAATAATGCACGCAGAATCAGCCTTCTTGACAGCTGGAAATAAAACCAAATTTCCTATTTGCTGGCTTATGGTATAATGTTCTGCTTCATAACCAAAAGAACCAGCCATTCCACAGCATCCCGAAGGGATGACCTCTACGTGAAATTGAGCAGGAATTGACAATGCTTGGACGGTATGCTTTATATCAGAAAGTGCTTTTTGATGGCAGTGTCCGTGTAATAATATTTTCTTGGACTCTTGTGAAAAATGTTGGCTACTAATGTTTCCTTTATTGATTTCACCCGCGATAAACTCATCGATCAATAAGCAATGCGGAGCTATATTTTTAGCGGATACTTTTAGTTCATTGTTTACCAATCGCGGATATTCATCTCTGAAAGTTAAAATGGCAGAAGGTTCAATTCCGACCAATGGAACCTCTTTAGAAATAAGCGATTTAAAAATAGAAACATTTTTATTTGCGAAACGCTGAGCCAACTCCAAAAGGCCCTTAGAAATTCCGGCTCTCCCACTCTCTGCATGGTCTGCGAATAAAACTTCATACCCTAATCGATCCAATAATTGGATAGCCTTAATTCCTACTGGTGTATCATTCCAATCCGTAAACTCATCTATGAAAAGGAATAATTTTTTATCTGAACTTTTAGTTTTTCTATTTTTTAAGAATTCATTTTTTACCCATTTCTTCAAACTCAATTTATGAATAGCTGGAATATTTCTTTGTGGTGCAACTTGCAATATTTTCTTTGCCAGTCCTCCTGTAATTTTATTTCGAATTAGAAAATTAAAAATTGATGGAGCGATACTTCCCCAAGTATTTATTCGATTGATATTAGCGAAGAGAATGGAACGCCAAGGGATACCATTGCTTTTTTGATACTGATGTAAAAATTCAGCTTTCAAACTTGACATATCCACATTGGACGGACATTCAGAGGTACATCCCTTGCAAGAAATACAAAGGTCCATAACTTGTTTGATCTCCTCTTGGTCGAATGGATTTTTGGATTCACTTTGAGTCAAAAATTCTCTGAGGACATTTGCTCTGGCACGAGTGGTATCTTTTTCATCACGAGTTGCTTGATAGGAAGGACACATAGTTCCACCTGACAAGGGCAACTTTCGGCAATCTCCTGACCCATTGCATTTCTCTGCGGCTCTAAGAATTCCTCCAGTATTGGAAAAATCCATAAGCGTATCAATAGATTTTTCTGGCAGGTCAGGTTCGTAACGAAGCTGCTCAGTCATGGGAGCTGCCTCCACTATTTTTCCAGGATTAAAAATATTATTGGGATCCCAACTTTTCTTAATATCCTTGAACAATTGATAATTTTCATGACCAACCATAATGGGAATAAATGGCCCACGCACTCTACCATCACCATGCTCTCCGCTAAGCGAACCATTGTATTTTTTAACCAATCGAGCGGAGGCTTCAGAGATTTTATAAAAATCTTGAACATCCGCTGATTTTTTTAAATCCAAAATCGGACGAAGGTGTAATTCTCCTGCTCCGGCATGTGCATAGTAGACTGCCTGTTGATCAAAGGATTCCATCATCGAAGAAAATTCCTCGATATATTCGGGTAGATCTTCTAAAGCAACTGCAGTATCTTCAATACACGCCACGGCCTTTTTATCCCCAGGTATATTCGCCAAAAGCCCTAAACCTGCTGCACGCAATTTCCAAACTTTAGGAATATCTAATCCCTGTACAAAGGGGTAAGCGTATCCTAGTTTGAGCGATTGCAACTTCGTAGAAAATTGCTTCGCTTTTTCTTCCGCTTCTACCACTGTTTTTCCTCGAAATTCTACGCAAAGAATAGCTGCTGGATCCCCTTCAACAAAAAAGCGATTTTGACTTTGTTCTATATTTTCTTTGGTGCAATCCAAAATGATTTTATCCATCAACTCACAAGCGGAAGGATATAAATTCATGGCAACCTGCGTTGCATTTAAGCTTTGTTGTAATTCATTGAAATGCGCGGCGACCACTATTGCAACTGGATCTGGCAATGGATCAACATGTAATTTTATTTCTGTCGTGAACGCTAAAGTGCCTTCTGACCCACAGAGTAATTTGCAGAAATTAAATTCTTTTTCATTCTCTGAAAAAACCTCATTTTTCAACAACTCATCAACAGCGTAGCCAGTATTCCTTCGATGGATTTCTGGTTTAGGAAATTCCGCAATGATTCGCTCTTGAACCTCTGGAGGAGAAAGGAAAGTTTTAATCTCTCGATAGAGTTTTCCTTCCAATGAATCCGAATCACACTTTTCTTCAAACTCTTTTTTACTAATGGAATTAAAGATCACCTCAGATCCGTCTGATAAAATCACTTTCAATTCCAAGACATGATCCCTGGTTGATCCATATTCAATGGAGGTTGTCCCGCAAGCATTATTACCAACCATTCCACCGATCATCGCTCGATTGGCAGTGGAAGTGATGGGACTGAAAAAGAAGCCATGGGGTTTTAGAAAAGCATTTAGCTCGTCGCGGATGACGCCAGGCTGCACACGCACCCAAGCTTCTTTATCATTGAATTCTATGATTTTGTTGAAGTACTTAGAAGTATCGACAACAATTCCATTACCTACGCATTGACCAGCAAGTGATGTTCCTGCGGCACGCGGGATTAGCGAGAGCTGCTGTTGATTAGCAAAGTGAATTAATTTTTTAAGGTCGGAAGCCTGTTTAGGAATAGCGACTGCGAGAGGGATTTCTCTATAGACTGATGCATCAGTGGAATAGATGGCAGTCATCAACTTGTCGTAAGCCAATTCTCCTTCAAGACTTTGGCCTAGGTTATCTAATTCCTGTTTAATTGTCAACGTTTGCATTCAATATTCCTTGAAAGCAACAAAATACTAATTCTATGAATGAATGGATGATAAACTTATCAAGGAGACTAACCCAAACATAAAGGTTAGAACAAAAAAAGGCCCTTCCGAATCGAAAGGGCCTTTAAACTAAAGGTTTATATTTTTACTCCAAACGGAATTTAACCGGAAGGTTGAAATAAACTTTTACAGGCTTACCTCTTTGCTTTCCAGGATTCCACTTTGGCATTTTTTTCACTACTCTTAATGCTTCTGCTCCACATTGAGCTCCGATGTCTCTAACTACCTCAGGAGCTTTTACAGATCCGTCCTTATCTACTACAAATCGAATTACCACTGTTCCTTCTACGCCATTTTCTCTAGCGATTGGTGGGTACTTGATATTTCCGTAGATGAATTCAAGCATTTTCTTTTGCGCACATTCTTTCTTCTTTGTCTTATCTCCTTCGCTTTCGCAGCCAGGAAACAAAGGCATATCTTCCACTACCTTGAAGATTTCATCTGGTTCTTCTTTTGGCGGTGGTGGTGGCGGTGGTGGCGGTGGTGGTGCCTTTTTAACAGGCTCCGGCGGTGCTTCTACAACCGTTTCTTCTTCGATGGATTGATCCTCGAAGACAGGCTGCTCTTCTTCTTCAATTTCTTCTTCTGGCACTTCCTCAATCACTGGTGGTGGTGGAGGAGGAGGTGGTGGTGGTGGTTCGGCAGTTCTTGGAGGTTCAATTTCAATATCTTCATCCATTTCCAATGCGCCATCAGGGATGAAAACCTTATCTTCAAATTGAGTCCAACTAAATGCCAATATCATAAGGCCTAAAGCCGCCAAAAATCCAAAATTAAGTAGCGTTCCGCTGTATCGAAAGGCATCTACCTCGGGGTATTTATTTCGGCCGTCTAGCGGAGACTTTCGAGCTCTGTTGCCAAATTGTTCTGCCAAATCAGAATCGCCCTTTGTATTAAATAGGTGTCTCATCCAGAAGATGATTCCAATAACAAGGGCAAATACAGCTAAAACAGCAATCAACAGTTGATTCCCATTAAGTGGGGGCATCTCTAACAAATAGATCATGTCACTCTTTGTTTTCTGTGTTGTAAAAAATTAAAAATCCAAATTCCTACTAAGGAACCGATAATATTAGCAATAATATCTGGCACCTCAAAAAATCTATGGGGGAAAAAAGTGCCTTGTATAATTTCCATTAAAATTCCATATCCACTTGCCAAAATGGCTACGATGGCCAAATGCTTCCAAAGCACTTGGTTATCAGCGGAATAAGCTCTAATAGCTAAGTAAGACAAAATCCCATATACCACAGCATGTGCTAATTTGTCGGGAGCTAAATAGTCCATCCAAGACATCGCCGGAAGACTTACCCCAGGCATAATGGATAGACCAAATATTATTCCCAACCAGACAACTGTAGGCCACCAGGAATTTAGCATCTTTTTGCTAAATTGACTGGTATATTAATATAGATGCAAGGGTTGTGCATTTTGGTGTGTCTTCTAGAAAAAAAAATTACAAAGAAGCCTTATAAGTGTCAGCATCCATTAAAGCTTTCAGTTCATCAGGATTTGAGTACTCGATTTTGACAATCCAGCCTTCTCCATATGGATCTGAGTTAATGAGCGTAGGGTTATCTCCTTCATTTTCATCCAAAGCAGTATTAAACTCCACTACTTTTCCAGTAATCGGCATAAATAGATCAGAAGTCGTCTTTACAGCTTCAACAGTTCCGAAAACTTCATCTTTAGCTAACTCCTCTCCTACTGATTCAACTTCAACATAGACGAGGTCTC
>CALGJW010000189.1 GCA_937930025.1 uncultured Saprospiraceae bacterium
TTTCCAATCAAACTTTGCACGATAAAAAGGTCATAGTCAAATTCCATTTCCATGAATTTATCCAACTCCTCTTGATTTACAATGGTAAATACTCCTTGGCCTGCATTGCTATAAGGAACTTTTATCACTGCATGACCGCCTAATTTTTTCACCCAAAGCGGAATTTCATTTTTACTTACATCCCAAATTGTTTCAGGCGTATTTATTTTTAAGCCGAAAGTTTCTAATTCAGAATTGAAAAAATCATAAGCTTTGGCAGCGACCATTTTATTTCTGCCTCCAGCCAAACAAGCTAAGATTGGATTGAGAATTCTTGTCTTCGAATGGAGGGGCAATCTATTCCAAGGTTTCTGTGTCAAGTATCGAAACGCGGCTCGAATTGGAATCAGGTCGCCCGTTTCGTTCACCACATGCATGATTCCGTCAATGTACTTTATCGGAGGATCTGAATCTTCATCATAAAAAGGGACATAATATACAGGCTCATTCATCACATTGGCGATCACCTCCGCGTAGCCGGAAGCTTCCATATGATTTTTATCATAAACCACAGCCAATCCACCCGCTATTTTATGTCTGAGATTTTTTAGATAGGGCTTAAAGGTTCTTTCAATCATCAAACGATAACTCCCTTCTTCTTGGTTGTCGTCCACAAGTGGCATAGACTTCTGACCAGATGGGCAGGAGTTATTTTCAATGATTACCATTTGTCTTTTTCCACCTGCTGAGGTTACATTAAGCAAATCGGCCCCTCCCCAAAGAAAGTATTTGGCTCGGTATTCCAACATTTCCCTCAGTTTTTCCTTGTCCACCTTAGGATGTAGATGGGTGTATCTGGTGATGATTTTCTCTTTGTCTAAATTGAGGAAAAAGCTAATCATGGGGTGGATTGTAGCATTCAGTGCCTTAGGGTACCAATGGTCGTGTGCTTCAAACTCCCCTGGTTGAATGAGTTTTACTTTTTCCAATATTTCTTTCATTGTTGGCTATTTAAATTGCTTTGAGAGCGGTAAAGTAAAGCTAAAAACGGGAAAGATGCCAGTCTTTTTTATTATAAATTCGGATATGGCGTTATCAATTGAAGTAGATATGGGGGCCCTTAAAATTAAGGATTTTGAGCCTGAATATTCTATCATCTAGGCGCATGATTATATAGCGAAATATTACTGCAGTATTTGAGATCCGCCTATCGCTTGGATTGCCTTTTATCTTTTTCTTTTCGAAAAATCCGGTCCATTTTATTGAGCGCCCCTTTAAAGGCATCTAAAAAATTTGGCTCAATATCCGAAACGAACAAGGTTGGTCCAGGCACATGAATTTCAATTTCCGCAATTACAGAATTAGGCATATGCCCATCACCTAGCTTGAAGTAAACATTAGCAGTAGATATCCTGTCATTATATCTAGTTAACTTTTGAAGGGCCGTTTTGATGGTCGCTTCATCTGCTTGGGTAATTGTGAATGGTGCTTCTATTTTGGTGGTCATGTTGATGTTTATTTTATCTTAAATTGAAATGTGCCCCTTAGGAAGAATAATTTTGGAGAAGGTAGTAATAATCGCAGAGCTAATAGGGATATGCTAGTTTAATGTCCTACTAAAAATAGATTTTTGTTGAGTTTCTTTTTTTATAGAATATTTCATCTTTAAATTTACAAGGAGTTCTCTATATTCTCAGTATTGGAATTTCTGTTTGATAAGTAAGTTTTTTCGAATTGCTTTCAAAGAACCATTTTTTAATTCCGCTTAAATGAGGCCCTATAACCACAAGTATATCAATTTCTTCTCTTGTAGTATATTCCAGAATAGCTTGACTAACATTGGAGGATTCTTTTGATATATATTTAAACTGATAGTCCCTATTGTGTTGATCATGGTATTGTTCCAGATCGTTCATTTCAATTTCAGTTTGCGATAATGATTTGTTTGAATACACATGTAGGATGTCTAACTGCTTTAAACTGGGCGGCAACAATTGACAAGCTTTATGGATTTCGAAAATATCACTTTCCATTAAATTAACCGCCACGCACGCCTTTTTGATTTCTTTATAGTTGTAGTTTTCTGGGATAATTAAAATTGGAATGCTTGCATTTTTTACTAAGCCGGAAGATACGGTCCCTAAAATTTTTTCCAAACTAGAATGCTCTCCTTGTGTTCCAACTATCATGGCGTCAAAGTCTTCAGTTTTTACGATATCTAGAATTTTAGATACAGGAATTCCTATTTCGACGCTTTGAGAAATAGATGGAAGTGCTTTGAGTTGATGTGAAGCTTGAATTTGCGTAATTGCATTATTGATTGTCGCAGTATTAAGTTTTTCCGCATTTCTTATCAAATTATTTGTTAGTGTAGTAACAGTAATGGGGTTATTCGCTGGTTGGTATTCTGGAGGAAGAACATGAACAACTTCAATTGCTGCATTTTCCCTTTGAGCAAAAAGTATGGCGTAACGCAATGCGTTTAATGCCGTTGGAGAATGGTCTATTGGCACTAATATATTTTTCATAGGGAAAGATTTATCTAATTGTTAGAATTGGCGACTTTAAATATAGATCTACGAAGCTTTCAGTGGTGGAGCCAAAAACAATGTTGTGTCCTTTATTGTGCCCAATGGATCCCATGATCACTAGGTCAGTAGGTCTAATATTTAGATATTCGATCAATGTTTGAGCAATTGATCCTTTTTCTTGTTCTATAATAACAAACTCAATTTCTTTCTCATTGATTTGATGTTCTTCAATTAGTTTGTCAAAAGCTGCTAGTGTTTTCTCTCTAAGAAGGGTAGTGCTAGAAATGTTTTTCTTTGAAAAAGGATATAAATTGGATTTAGTACCTTCTTGAACATGAATAGCTTTAATCTTCAGGTCGGCAATTTTATTATGAAATGATAATGCAAATAATAAGGCTTCAATGGACTCTTTTGAGAAATCAAAGAAAACAGTAATTTCGTTGATGGGCGTCATACTATTTTCTGGTATGAATAACATACTGCAATCCAATCGATGGGCCATTCTCCTAGAAGTGATGCCACTTCCTTCGTGCGATTGTTTATTTCCAACCACCACTAGGTCTACATTGTGTTCTTTTGACCATACCACTAATCCATTAGTGGGATTTCCTTCGTGAACATGACAATGAATATGTGCTTTATTAAGCGGTAAATTAAACTGAGCAATTTCCTTTTTTAGCAGATTATTACAGGTCTCGACAATTGAGTTGTCGTGTTTTAGGATTGTATTCCATTCGGTCATAACCAATTTGGGGATAGACATTGTCTTTACCATGTGGATGAAGTGCGCGTCTTCTATTCCAAGGGAAGAAGATATATACTTGAAATAGGCCAAGATAGTACTGTCCAGTTTAGAGAAATCTAAAGCGATCATTGTGTTTTTGAATTTCTTCATTGTAGTTAAGTTTGGTTCAAAGGTAATTTAGCACTCCTTTAGATAAAGTGACAAAAGTCACTTTTTTGCCTGACGGTGCTCATGGCTGGAAGAATAAGTTGTGGTGATATTTGTACTATTCAAACAATAAACTACTTGATTATGAAAGTCGATATTGAAAATAAAACTTTAGATTCTTATTCAGTTTCAAAGCTGATTTGGACTGGAAAAAAAGACAATAGTATGCCTCTAATTAAGGAGCAAGAACAACTCCTTAAAACATTTTTTCCAAACAATAAATTAGAATTTCATGAGTTTCCCGAGACTGATGATCAATTGGTTTCTAAGCGCTTTGCGATACAGTACATGCAGTGGGCCGAAAGAAATGGCCTTAATAATATTGGGTTGTTCTGTAACGAGCCGATGGGCTTTCCAAACTGGCGCAGTTATATAGATTTTATTAGAAAAGATCCGCCTGCTTTCCTTTGGAAAGTTCATGATAAAAATGAATTGGAGATAAATAAAATACTAATACCTGTTGATTTTTCAAGCGGAACAGAACGCGTTTTTTCATTTCTCAATAAAATGGTTGATAATGTTGTAGAGAGGGAAGTAGTACTTCTAAATCTTTTCGAACATCACGATTCAATAAAAACCCAGGCAGAATTTGATGGGATGATCAGTGACAAGATTGATGAAATGAAATGGTTTGTTGATTCCCATGTTAATATTAACATTCAATCTAAACTTAGGTTGGATGCTTTGCCGAGAAAATCAAAAAGCAAGGCAGTAATGCTTGATGAATATATTCATAACAATGATGTCGACCTAATGATTCTAGGTAGTCATAATTTCAATCACTATCACTACTTACTTTATGGCAGTACGTCTTCCGATGTTTTGAATGCAAGTTTACCTGTTCAAGTATGTGTTTTATTTAAATAAATATTTATTCAAAAAAATACTATTATGAAAATTTCAGACAATCGAAAAATAGAAGAACTTCAAAAAGAATTTTCGAAAACTTACCCTAATTTGAGTATAAAATTTTATAAACGAGCGCATAAAGTTAGTCAGGGATCCAAACCGGCAGAGGAGTGGAGTGAAGGTTTGACAATCGGGGAAATAAGATCAAAGAAAGAGGCGGTGGATTTCCAAATTAAAGGAGAGATGACAATTGGCGAATTGGAATCTAAGATGGCCGAAAATATGGGACTTAATGTTCAAGTTTTTCGAGCTTCCACAAATAACGTCTGGCTACAATCTACTACAACTGACGATTGGACACTTCTAAAAGCAAATAAATAGGCGGCCTCTAATCTCTCATCTAACTAAAATCTAAATTATGAATATCCTAGTTCCAACAGATTTTTCATTATGTGCTGAATATGCCCTTGAGGCTGCTAAAATTTTGGCCGGTAAGACGAATGCGGTGATTCACTTAATTCATGTCGTCGAGCCAACCAATGCAGCTAAGAGTGATTACATCGACAAGGCAATGGTTGTAAAGGAGATTGATAAAAATAAAGAGAATGCATTGATTTTGATGTCTGCATTGCATGATACTTATAATGGTCCGACTTATAAAATTTATGTGGAGACTGGAAATGTAACAGAAGTGGTAAAAGAGTATAGTGATAAAATTGATGCAGATCTAATCCTGGTCGGTTCCCATGGTTCAAACGATAAGTCTAATTTGTATATGGGGTCGAATGCTCAGAAAATAGTTCGAAATATTAAGAATAAGGTAATGGTTGTGAAGCAGTCAATCAAAAATTTGAATTTGAAAGAAGTAGTTTTCGCATCTGACTTTAATACCGCAGATCAACCAGCGATGAGTGCCTTTAGTAAATTCGTTCAAGCTTTTGCTGATAAAGTGCATTTGGTTTATATCAATACCAATTTATTCTATGGGCTTCCAATGAATGTCATCAAAGATGTTATGAAAGATGCC
>CALGJW010000190.1 GCA_937930025.1 uncultured Saprospiraceae bacterium
AAAGCTGTCCGATGTCTTGGGCGGATTGTCCGTTAAGATTTGAAGTTCTAACTGCGATTCCGATTACCTTGAAGGGCTTGATTGCTACTTTTTGCATAGTGATTATTTTTAACTGTTTGTTAATATAATACAAATGTAGCAGCGGTCTATGTCAACGGTGTGTCAGGGGTGCTTTCCCAAATTTTTCTTTTTTGCTCAAAATCGGCTTGAAGCGATAGTTTATGGGGCTCGAAGGGCTTATTTGGTACTGAAATATTTTGAATATTCCTTCGAATTGAACTACTCTTCTAGAAACAATAGATTCATTATACCATAGAATGTATCTGCAATTTTTTCTATTTCAGTACTTGTGTTTGAAAAGATGATTCGACCAATTCCCGTTCTTGGTTCGAAATACATGACGGTTGCAATCCCAAAGTCATTACCGCTATGACCAATGCAGCAAGGGATGGATAAATCCCAGCCAAGTCCGCCATCTCCCAATTCAATAAAATTTGATTGCATTCTAAACATTTCCGTATAGCTTGCTTGCGTGAGAATCTTTCCACGCCCGGCATATCCTTTGATCGCTTCTTGCAGAAATTTGGTGAGATCAATTATGTTCGTAAATAAATTTCCTTCAGGAAGTGTGTTACAGGAGTAATAGGGAGCTGCGTTATAGTTTTCTAAATAATAAGTGATATGATTTAATGGGTCAACTTTCTCTAGGTCCCAAGTGGCTGACTTCATGTCCAAAGGATCAAAGATGTGCTTTTTGGTAAAATCCCTAAAGTCTACTTTACTTGTTGTCTCAATGATATAGCCCAACAATGCAAAGCCCATATTACTGTACTCATAGTTAGTTCCTGGACTATATTTTGTATACATCTGGGATTTGTTATACCATACGCTATTGGGATCAATGATTAGATTCAAGAAATCCGAAAGAGACCTTTTTTCATTTTTATCATAACGGCCTAAATATTTGTGATGTGATTTTGGCCAATTTTCTTTTTCCAATGGCTTACTAAAAACGTAACCATGATCATAATTATCAGTATCATCCAAAGAACTAGTATGTGTCAACAAGTGCCTAATCGTAATCTCCTTTTCTGGAAATTTAGGATTCGTAAGTTCATAAGGTAAATATTCATTAATAGGGTCATCGAGTTTGAAATACCCCAATTCTATCGCCTTCATAACAGCCACACCCGTAATACTTTTAGAGACAGAGGCAACCATTTGAACTGTTTCAGGATTATACGCTTTTTGATTTTCTACGTTAGCAAAACCAAATCCTTCCTGCATAAATGTTTCTGTCTCATCAAAGATCGAAACCGCAAATCCAGTAAGAATTTTGGAAGTTTCAATTTTTTGCAGTGAGTCCCTCATTCTTTGTTGAAAAGAAGATGAATTCCAATGTTTGGACTTTGGCCATTTTATGGTGGAAGGAATTTTTCTAAAGGTAATTCCTCGATCGTCATCGTCATTATACATATCGCAATCACTTACCTTTTGATTGTAATCTCTTTTGAAAATGATGGTTTCCATAAAATCTTCATCGGTCTGAAAGGTATCCTTGGCAGTTGCTATGAGCGGGATAGGTTTGTAGGCAGCAGATCTTGCAAACAAGGTGTCCTGAATTACCTCGAAGGTATAAGTAGTATTTAACTTGATGGAAAAATAAGTCCCTTTGTATTCTGTCAATTTTAAATCCTCAATTTGTTTTTCCTTATCCACATCCTTTGAAGGCGAGAACGTTTCAATTCCTTCAAATTTTTTGTAATCATACGTTAATTTATCTTTCAAATAGAATTCGTAAATCTTTAGAGACAGATAATAATTTCGAAATTCTCCATCATTACCCAAAAGGATAAAACTTACGTCTTCGGATGGAAATCTTGCTATGGCGGTTCTGAATCCAGCACTAAGTCCTAGGTGACTAATCCTTTTTAGTCCTTTGAACTCAGTGACGAAATTACCATAAGCATATTCCATAGCATTCCCGTCGCTAAATGTTTCAACTTGGTTAATCCTCTTAAAAAGACTTTTCTGAGAATGGTATCCCTCGTTCAAATAATTAGTCCATTTAATGAGGTCCGAAATACTGGATCTGACAGAACATCCGCCGGGTGCATAGAAATCAAAACTTTGCCTTTTAAAATGATTCTGTCCCTCATTTGGATCATAAGAAATAGCGCGATTTGGAATGACGATTTCCGGTGAATCACGAATTATAGTGCTATTCATTTTCAAAGGATCAAATAGATTTTCTTTCATCCAATCTCTAAAAGTTTGCTTTGTAACTCTGTGGACAAGGTCTCCCAATATTGTGTATCCATCATTGCTATAGGCAAATTCAGATCCTGGTTCAAAATATAGTTCTGGAGCGTTTTGTAAAAAATTGAGCACTCTGTCAATATCAATTGGATCATACTCAAATCCAGCCAGCGCTAAAGGATAATCCGAGTCTGCTAATCCAGAAGTATGATTCACCAAATGTTTGATCTTAATTGGTGTTTTGTAAATTGGCAACTCTGGGAAATATTTTCTAATATCGTCCTCTATTGATAATTTTCCATCCTCCGCTAGTTTGGCTATGGCCATAGCAGTAAATTGTTTTGACACAGAGGCTAATTCGAACACAGTGTTTTCATTTAATTTTATTTTGTCTTCTGCATTTGAAAAACCATTATAATGTTCAAAAATTAAATTCCCTTTTTCTATAATTGCCAAGGCAATGCCAGCTCGATCAGGCTTTTCCAGTCGTTGGAGTAATTTTTTGATTCGTTGTAAGGGATTGTTGTTTTCTGGCTTTATTAAATGAGTAGTTAAGGTGTATTTCCCTTGGTTAAGTTGACCTTCAAGCGTATTAATATAAAGATCATATTTTCCATCTTCGGGGGCTTCAAATATTAGAAAATGTTCAGCTTGCTCCACTATAAAACCATCCGCATTGACTACTGTCAAATCTGTTATAACTTCAAAGTTGGTAATGTTGAGCAAGGCAATGGTTCCTTTCTTGAGGTTTAACTCATATTGATGATAGACAGAAATATCAATGAGTTGATTGAAAGAAGACTTATCCGTTAATTTGCCAAACTTCTTTTGAGCAAATAAATCTTGACTAGATAGTATTTGAAAAATTATAACAACTACATAAATAAAGTACTTCATAAAACTATTTTAAGGGCAAGATACAGCATACCCTTAATGCAAAATTGTATAAATGGTAGCGATATTAGTGTAAAAAAATTACTTTAGAAATGAAGAAGAGGTAAATGAGTATCCAAGGTTATTTACATACTCTGAAGGGCTTATGCCGCAGGCATTTTTGAAGGAACGAATAAAATGAGCTTGGTCATAATACCCAAATTGAAGACCTATTTCAGTCAATGAAATTTCTGGGTTTTTAAGCTTAAAAGAAAGGCAAGCTCTTGTTCGAACGCAATTTATAAATGTTTTTAGTGTATATTTTACTTCTTTTTTAAAAAGTTGATTTAACTTTTGGCGATAGATATTAAACGTTTCTGCAATTTCGCTCACTGTTATATTTCCAGATTTCTCGTAAATCAAATTGCATATAGCTTTAATAAGTTTTGTTTCTTTATTCTGGACTATTGGAAGAGCTAATAAAAAAGCTTCTGCATATTCAACCATTTCATCAAGAGATTCAGCATTGAAAAAATCTTGATGCAGCCTATCCATATAGTTAGGATAAATTTTGTTTAGATTAAGAACCTTTCCTTTCTGGATAGGCACGTAACTCGCGTTCATCCAAGGTTGCATTTTTATACAAAATACTGAAAAGGTATCAGAGAATTCAAACCTAAAAGGTCCTTTGGGGTTAATCAAAGTATAGGATGAAGGTAGTAGAAAAATCTCGTTGTTGCCATTTACAAATCTGACATTTTTTTCTTTCACGAACATTAATTCATAACAAGCATCATCTATCACAATTCCTGAATTACCATCTTTTTTTTGATCAAATTCTGAGAAATAATAAGAACGAATAAAATCGTTTGAAACTTTGATAGGAGGTCTAACACTAGTTATAATTTTACTAACCATTTAATTTCCTAATATTTTTATGTATTCAACCATACAAAATTATCTTCAATGGCTTTTAATTGTAAAGCTGCAAAGGGAGTTTCACCATTAACCTCTTACGAAACCGCATATGATTGTCCCAATGATACGACTCTTTTACTAAAGAGATTATATGTTTAGAAATCCCTATTTAATTGAAGTATTCATGGCTTTTGGGACTATTCTTCTCTTTATGGACACCTAATAATTCAAAGGGTTGCAACATAGAAGTTTAATTTGATTTTAGTGCAATTAAGTTTGGAGATGCATGACATTCACAGTCATAACCTAGGCCTGTAGTTACTACCAGGACAACTGGTGTTTAATTTTTGTTTGTAAAAAATAACAGGGTGCTATGTCAACGGTGTATCACGGTTATTTTCCCAAATTTTTCTTTTTTGCTCAAAATATTCTTGAAGCGTTAGTTTATGGGGTTCGAAAGGCTCATTTAGTATTGAAATACTTTGAATACAATCCAATCGAAAGGCTCTAAAGTCCTTTCGTAGTAAACAAAATGCGATTAAAATCCAGTTGTCCATTGTATGTATGAGTGCAAAGGGTTCAATTTTTCGATTACTTTGCTTATTCTGAAGCGATAGATAATCTAAATCGGTGATTTGATAATTGGTAATAGCGGATTGCAGCCGCATGAGAAAATTACTAGTTTTTTCTTCATCAATGTTCGTTCGTATTTGGAGACGTTCACTGAGTAATTCAGACCTACCTTTTTGATTGTATTTTAAAACAGCTTTTATCTTTTCAACGGCACTGCTATATTGATCAGCCAATGACTTGTCCTTATTCTTAGCAATAATTTGTTCAGCAGTAATCAGTGCGTTGGCTTCCTCTTCAGTGAACATCACCGGTGGTAATTTATAGCCTTCCAAAATAGAATATCCTTTTCCTTCTTCGGTAACGATTGGGATTCCGGATGATTCTAAAGTTCGGATATCTCTGTAGACCGTTCTTATACTAACGTTGTGTTTTTCCGCAATTTCCCTGGCGGTTACCAATCGCTTTGATTGTAACTGGGTCATGATTGCTGCTAACCTTGTG
>CALGJW010000191.1 GCA_937930025.1 uncultured Saprospiraceae bacterium
GGGGGAAAAATCCAGTTGAGATGATCGTTGGTTTGTATTTTCTACTTGTTCTACGCATCTCTGTTCTCAGAGATACATTAAAATCCAAAAATTCTTAATTTATTTTTGATAAAGGCTTTATTTCTAGGACTTTATAAGGTAGGCTGGGCCAATTTAATAGGTTATAATGGCAAGTTTTAGGTGGATAATAGCTGTTATTGCTATTATCGAAATTGCTGGGTGTAAATAAAAGCGCTGACTTAATAAGAGTCATTGCGTAATCGCAGAAGTTAGAGGACACTAACATTCATTGGACTTTCAAAGAATTCCACTGGTTGATCAAATAACTGCTTTTCGGCGGGAGCATGATCATTTAGAAAATGGTCGTCTTCGGAAGGATTAGGAGTTGGCAGATTAAAAACTACCAACATACAGGTCAGGAAGACAATAAGGGCGATAAAGGGTTTCACTAAGGGGGTGAATTTAATTACAAAAAATTTCTCTCTTTAAGAATGGCAAGTATTGGGCCAGAATCCTACTTTTTCACGAAAAGTGACAGGATAAAATGGAATTTTTTGATTCAAAAGTACCTGGAATGCCCAATTATAAAGGGTTTTGTCGCTATGGTTAAAAACTCACAAAATATTTTTCAATTAAAACTATTACCTTTTTACCACTGATTTTTGATTCAATAATATTCAAATAAAGGCCAAAATCAACTTAGAAAGCCAATTAGGAATACTTACATCAAACTAAGGAATACTTATATCCAACGGACTTTCCACAAATTCCACTGGTTGATCGAACAAAATCTTTTGGGACAAAGATGTTTCATACAATTTCTCTAATTGAAGAGAAGGATCAGGAGTAGGAAGATGATAGACTGCAAGAATGCAAGCCATAAAGGCTAAGATGGCAATAACTGGTTTCATAGAGCAACAATTTAAAATGCGAAGTGACACTATTATCACATTCGGTCTAGCATGGTTAAATTGTATTTTTCAATGACGGTTATAAGCTTTGTAGCATAATTAGGATCAGTGGCATATCCGGCGTCTTTCAAGCCTTGGGCCCATTTTTTATAATCCTTTCCATATAGAGGTAATTTAGCATAGCGAGGGTTGCATAAGAGTTTAGAATGTGCCCGCCAACTTTCCCATGGACTATCAAAAACTCTAAACATGTCGTACTTATTGTCGTCTTCGTAATTTTTACAAGTACATCCTAGGCATTTCGCTTTACACTTAATGCCAAAAAAGTTATTGCTGGTTGAAGCCAGTACAGATTTTCCTGCTTGAGATTCAATGATAGCCTGTCCCATTTTTATACTTGCTGGAATCCCAAACAATTTCATTTCCTCAATGGCCGTGGGCTGGAATCTATCTACAAATTCCTTTACATGTGGGTGTTTCAAAAGTGCGGGGGATATCGGACTTAAGTCTTTCGTTCGGTCAGTTGCTTCACTAATAGTCTCTTCTTCTGTGCTTTCCGATGTTGCCGGAAGAACCAAAGCTTCTTTCCCAAAAGGATTATTCAATTCAAAAGTCACTCCTAGCCCTTTGCCTATTAACACATAGGCCAAAACCGCCAAAATGCTAATCCTAACCCATGGAAGTCCTTTGATCCAAGGATTTTCCTTCCACACGCCTTGGAAAAAGGAAGCTATGCCTAGTAAAAGAGCCCAAAATACGCTAAGGGTTGATAGTAGGAAGCGGAAAAGGAAAGATAAACTCAACTTTAAATTACCCAATGAAAACACAGTTGTTGATCGGCTAGAAGCCGGTAATGTATTTTCTATGATAAGGGGGATATCATACTTCGATTTATACATGGTGGATAGTGCTACATTTTGTTTAATAGAAGCAAATATAAAACAATATGTTTATCAATGCAACTAATTGATGATAAAATGTAATTAAATTAATTACAAGTATTATGGTTTTACTTAATGTGTAAGACTCTGGTTGAGGGTGGCCATGCATAATTAGAAAATAGGTGGGATAGAGCGGCGCGTAAACAATGGGGCAGACTCATAGGGTGTCTTAAGATAAGGGGTGACTCCTGCGCGCGCGCACGAAAGTCACCCCTTATCTTAAGACATCCGGGAATTGGAATTCAAACCTTAATACTAACTTATCAGTAATCCTATTCTAACATTTGGAAGGAATAAGAACAACTTGAAAGTGCACTGAAATTATTGAACCCCAAAGAAACCTTTTCATTTTTCAAAAGCAATACTCCAAATACCTCTCAAGTCACCCGGTTTATATCCAACAGCAAGGTCATTTGGATACTTTTCTTGAATGCTTAGGTAATCGAGTATAGCCTCCTTTTCTCCATGACATTTCAAGCAAAGGCCTTGAGTAATTATCGGAGCATAAAATATTGATTGTTGCTCCACCGTATGTATCGCAGGCTTTAAAGCTTCATTCAATGCAAGTTGTTTTTTGTATTTATTAATTACTTCTAGTTCGTAAGCAGTGGGCTTATTCTTGTGCTGGCGCCATCGATCGGTCGTTCTCTTTATGGTGACGTTGTGTGCTTTCGAAAGGCTATCCGTCAAGGGAAGTGCGGCCACTTGGCAGTGTTTTCATGCTACAATATAGGTACTAATCCTTTTTTCTTCTTTTGGTAAATGACTGCAAAGATTATTTCTTATTGCCAAGAGGAATTTTAAAATTTTATATCTGAGGTCGAAGGAGTTTCAAGAAATAAAATCATTTTTTCTTCACAGTTTGCAAAAGCTAACGAAAGTCATTTTTGTAAATGAAAATACTCATTTCAATCTTTTTCAAAAGAATAGACCTTGTTAAAAATTTGTAACATGAGAGAGATACTTGTTTCCATAGATTTTTCCGAAAATTCTAAAAATGCATTCTTTTATGCACTAGAGTTAGCTGCTGTTATAAATTCTACAATTCGAGTAGTAAATGTGGTTCATCCAAAAGCTAAAGCGGGATATACTTATCCTGTGAAGTCTTTTGAGGAGGAGGTCGATGAAAGAAAAAAACAACTTAATGAATTCGTAAACCAAAGTATACACACTGGATTTTCTAACACGCTTACGCTCACTAACATAAAGCAAGAGGTGCTTCAAGGGTTTGCTGTAGAAGAAATTGTAAAATTGTCAGAATCGGAAAAAGTGGATTTAATTGTCATGGGAAGAACAGGTGCAGGGGGCGCTTTGAATAAATTATTTGGGAGCGTTTCTTCAAACGTAGCTGAAAAGTCTAAGTGTCCTGTTTTGCTAGTTCCTCAAAATATTGAATTCAAAGAATTTGGCGAGATGATGTACGCTTCGGATTTTGAAAATTCCTCTAATAAAGCTTTGGAAAAAATTGCGGAATTGGCTGCGGCGTTTACGGCTAAGGTCCATCTTGTGCATGTTCAACCAGAACAGACCAACACTGATTTTCAATTGGAAGAATTGATTTTTGAACAAATAGTTAGAGAAAAGGCGCCATGGGTGGAAACAAAATATGTGACTGTCTGGGATGTTGATATTTGGCATGGCTTGCATGTCTACGCTGTGGATCACAATATTGATGTTATGGTTTTGGTAAAACCGAAACGAAACTTTTGGGACAATTTCTGGCATAAAAGTGTTTCGAATGAAATTATTAATAAATCAGTTCTACCCATTTTAATATTGCCTGTTTGATATCAATCTAGGCATTAGCATATCCATCGGTTGAATGTTAATGGCCAAATGGCAGTAGGAAACTGCAACCCAAGAAAGTGATTAGAAAGCTTCAATTTTTTTTCTAAATGCGCAAATAAATGAAATATGATTAGTCAAAGAATTATTACGATCCCCATTTCCGAATTAATGAATATTGAGGTTATCACACTTCGTCCAGAAGAAACAATGATTAATGCCAAAAAGATATTCGACGCAAATGGATTTCATCATATTCCAATTATTGAAGAGGATGGGAAAATTGCAGGTATTTTAAGCCTTGTAGATTATGTCAGAATACTTAGTTCAGATATGATTTTCAATAAAGATTTAAATAACCAATTGTCCAAGCTTAATTTGGATTCCTTACAGGTAAGAGATGTTATGCAATCTCAGGTAGTTTGTGTAAAACCTACAGACAGTTTAATGATAGCTGTTGAAATATTTCGAGCAAATAAATTTCATGCTTTGCCAGTTGTAAATGAAGAACAGAAATTAGTTGGGATTATATCCACTTTTGATTTATTGATGTATGCATATTGTGAATAAATTTAACCTTGTTCGAACGTGAATTGCCTAAAAAATTTGGTACTTATCTTGAATTTCAAACATTAGTCCCGGGCAAGATAGCCTTAGGGGGAGCGTATGATTTTCGAAATTATTTGGCATCTTTTTATTCTGGAAGATTTACTCATTCCTTCAATTTCTTAACCAATACTTTATTTTACTGGGCAATATTTCTAAGGCTTAGCTACTTAAGCAATTAGACTAGTTTTCTTTCAAATCATTACTACAATACTAAGTGAAGTCCAATTTCTTTTTTACATTCACTTTAAGAAAAAAATAAAGAAATTGAAGCAAACAAAAGGAAATTCCATTTTTCAATCCATGTTTCTGGATGCTACAATTGGAATTATAGTGGCCAATGAAAATGGAGAAATCCAACTTGCCAATAAATTAGCTGCAAGTTTGTTCGGTTATGACGAAGGGGAATTGCTTAATCATACTATTGAAATACTTATCCCTAAAAAAGTAAGATCCAAACACCATTCCCATAGAGAAAATTTTCATAAGCAACCTAAGCCTAGGATTATGGGGGAAGGAAGTGAATTGGAAGGTCTTAGAAAAGATGGTTCCACTTTCCCTTTGGAAATTAGTTTGAGTCCCCTTAATGTTGATGGTGAAAAATTAGTGATAGCTTATGTCAATGATATTACCAATCGGGTAAAAGTTAAACAAGCTCTTCAGGAAAGCGAAATGAGGTTTAGGAATATTGTAAATAAACTTCCCGTAGGAGCTTTAATTATTCAAGAAGATAAACTAGAAATAAATGGAGCCGTAGAAAATATCACCGGATATGGTTCCAAAGAAATTGATTCGATCAAAGAGTGGTTTGAACAATTAAGTGGAAACGATTTTGAAACTAACTGGAATAATTATCAACAAGATCTGAGGTCGGGCTTTCAAGAAATTAGAGAAATTTCTATCATTAGAAAAGACGGAACTGAATGTTGGATAAAATTTCAAGGGTATCAGTTCAATCAAGGAGTGGTACTTTTGATTAATGATATTACTAAAACTAGAAGTGCTGAAAAAGTACTTGAAGAAAATAGACTTCGGCTTGAAAACTACGCCATAGATTTAGAAAGAGCTGTACATCTAAAAACACGACAACTGGCAGTTAGCGCACAAAAGTTAGAACAAGCTAGTAGCCTCTCTAAAATAGGGTATTGGGAAATTGATTTTTCCGAAGGTAAATCTCAAATTACTTTTTCGAAGGAATACTGCGAACTTTATGGCGTAGAAGAGGATGCACCTGGACAGAATAAAGAATATTTCCTTCAATTTATTGAAGGAGAAGAAAGAGCGCAAGTAGTTCAGAATACTAAGAATGCAATAAAAAAAGGTAGTGGAAAATTTCACTATAAGGCTACTAATAAAAGCGGGAAAGAGATTTACTTTCAAGCAGAATTAAAATGTTATTACGATAGATTTGGAGAATTAGAAACGGTATTTTGTGTCGTACAGGATATCTCAGAGCAAAAAAAAGCTGAATTACAATTGGAAACCTCTTTGGCTCGTGAAAGAGAATTAGGACAATTGAAATCTCGTTTCGTATCTATGGCCTCTCATGAGTTTAGAACACCACTTACTTCTATTCTCTCGTCTGTTTCTTTAATTGAAATGCTCAACGCTAAAGGAAAATTAGCAGGCCAAGAAAAGTATATTAAGCGTATCGAAAATTCAGTAGATAACCTGACTTCAATCTTGAATGATTTCCTCTCTTTGGAAAAATTGGAGTCTGGCAATATTACTATCCAACCGAAAGAAGTATTACTCAAAGATTTTTTCGAAGAACTCAAAGATGATATTTCCGCTAATCTTAAGGAGCATCAAGCATTGGTATTCAATCATGACGGGATTGATAGCGCTATTTTTGACCCGCACTTAATGAAAAATATTTTGCTTAATCTAATTTCCAATGCTATTAAGTACTCAGCAAAAGGTAGCACAGTGACTGTTACCTTAGAACTAAGCGAGAAAGATTTAAAAATTGAAGTGGTGGACCAAGGGGTAGGAATCCCTGTTGAAGATCAAAAATATATGTTCACACGTTTTTTTAGAGCCAATAATGTTACCAATATCAAAGGAACTGGATTGGGTTTAACGATTGTTAAAAGATACTTAGACCTTATGCATGGGGAAATAAATTTCACTTCTATCGAAAATGAAGGTTCCACTTTTTCCCTTGTCATTCCTCGCAAAACGCCATAAATAGCAATATTACGGACCGCATTTACAGCAAAAAGCTCAATTTGCTCTGAAAAGATGACAAAAGTCATTATTCATCTAGTCAATCATCATATTCTTAGCCTTACTTTTTCCCGATCTTGTTAGCAAATAATACGATTATGAATCTGCAAGATCCTATCACCAAACATATGACCACTGAGGTCAAAACGCTGCATAGCGAAGATCGCCTGCAAGCCGCTAAAGAGTTATTCGAAGATTATGGGTTTCATCATATTCCGGTGGTAGATCAAGGTGTACTTATAGGGATATTGAGCAAGACCGACTATTTGTACTTTTTAAAACATTATGATCCTTATTCGAACGAAAAATATCTAAATCAAGTTCGATTAAAAAATTATCAAGTAAAGGAAGTGATGACACGTAATGTCATTGCCTTGTCTTCAAACAGTACCTTGAAGGAAGCGCTTGAGATTTTTACAGAAAATAGAATTCATGCCATACCTATTTTAAATAACAACAAATTAGTAGGTATCATTACGCCCCACGATCTTATTTTTAGATTGCTACATCCAAATAATAATATTTCTGCCATTGCATCTTAAAACAGTGCACTACTGCGCTTAGGTTTACTTAGACTTTATTTTATTGAAGCATTTGGCTGTTCGAAGAAAGCAGTAAAGGTGGAAATCAGAGGCGTAATTTTTGAAATAATTCTAGTTGGGAAGCTCTCTAAGTTCATCTGGCTTCTCTAAGGTTATCTTTCCTTTGTTTATTGATATTAAGCCTTCGTTCTTAAAATCAGAAAGTGTACGCGTGACTGATTCCTTTGCAGTACCTACCAACGCCGCCAAGTCCTCTCTTAAAATTGATATTTCTTTTTCCACAGTGTTGGAGTTTTTTTCGAAAAAAGTAAGTAAACCTTCTGCAACTCTTTTACGAATGGAATTATAGGCTAGGCTAATTAGTCGATTCTCTTTTTCATAGGAAGCATTGGTAATCATTTTTATAAAGTGTGTGGAAAAGTCTCGATCCTGATATAAAAGCGTTAGGAAATCATCCTTCGGGATAATACTTACTTCAACGTCCTCGAGGGCAGCAGCTGAATGTCGATAAGGACTATTAGTAAGAAGTGCTTGATGTCCAATAAAGGAGCCCGCAGAGAATACATCTAATATATATTCTTTACCCAGCTCATTGCGACGATAGGTTTTTACCGTTCCAGTTTCTATATAAAATAAGTACCTAGGGATACCATCTTCTTCAAAGATGGGAGTCTTTTTAGGAAATTTTCTACTTTCTTGGTCAGCAGAAAGTGTATTCATTGCTTCTATTCCTTTGGCTTCATTCAAAAAGGTTTTAAGCGATTGTCCACTTTGATTTTCAAACAACGCTTTGATTCTATCATTCTTTTTTATCCTACGATTAATAGTCTCTAGTAATTCTGTGGATTTAAATGGTTTGACGATATAATCGTCCGCACCTAATTCCATACCTCTTCTAAAATCTTGTTTTTCTGCTTTCGCTGTTAGGAAAATAAAAGGAATTATTGCCGTATTCGTATTTTGACCTAATATTTTTAGCACTCCAAATCCATCTAATTCTGGCATCATAACATCGCAGAGAATTAGATCTGGGTGTATTTCTTTAGCTTTTGCCACGCCCTCGATGCCGTTCTCTGCAGTTTCAACTTCAAAGTCTGAAAGCTCGAGGATATCCTTTAAATTATTACGAACCTCAAAATTGTCTTCAATGACAAGAATTTTCTTCATAAGATTTATTTTTTTGAAGGACTAGAAAGCTGCGTAACATTTTTCATTTATGAAAATGAAAGTTCTACATCGAACAAAATATTTAATTGGCCGAAGAACGCTTAGGTAAAACTAATAATTTGTATTTCTTTAGGCTAGTAGGATGGTAAAAAAAACTTTTAAAGTTGTTTTTGTCGCAAGGCCCGTCATTAACTGTAAAGCTTAATGACACATGATCTGAAAATTAGTCATTTCCCAAAAAGTAAGATCTGCAGGTATGTGGAGCATATATCCTCGATATATCAAAAGTGCTCCGAAGAAAACTAGCCCTACCGGAATTAATTTTTGAAGTCTAGAGAAATAATGTCGATGTATATTTCCTATTGCCATTACTCCGATCATCATAGGTAAAGTTCCTGATCCAAAAGCCGCCATATATAATCCTCCTTCAAGGATGCCACCCACTGCCACAGAACTGGCCAATGCAATGTATACTAATCCACAGGGCAGTAGCCCATTTAATAGGCCTACTTTGAAGGCACTCGAATTACTCTTAATACGCAATAGTTTTCCAAGCCTGTTTTTTAGCAGATTTAAATAGCGCCGAACCCAATGAATATTGTAGAACATTTTTTCAAATGATAGAGAAAATAGAACAGACGCGATTAAAACGACACCAAGTGTAACCGAAAATATTTTTTGGTAGCCCGCAATTACGATTCCCCAGCCCATCATTCCCATAAATAATCCCATTAAGGAGTAAGTGGTTATTCTCCCGAGGTGGTAGAGTAGCGATTGAAAAAGGACTTGTCTTTTTTCAGCAATATTTAAGGGTAAAGCCATTACAACGGGCCCACACATTCCTATGCAATGAAAACTCCCTAGCAAGCCAATGGTAAATGCTGTCCAATATTCAATCATTAAATGGTAATTACGGATTCCATGTAATAGTCCAATGCATTATTTTCCCATTCGATTTGGACTCTCCAAAGCCCTTTGGCCACTGACATAGGAATTGGGATTAGCATGCTGCCACCTTCATCTATTTGGATAGGGTAGGACTGGTCTAGACTAGCGTTGGAAGGTCTGAACAGGGAGATGTTCCCGGTGGCGGTCTTCATATCCTCTGGGAATTTTATCTCTAAGTTTTTATCCATGTCTAGGTATTCTATAACTATGGATTCTTTTAGATTGCTTGCTCGTTCTCGCTTAAGTCGAAATGCTTCGTAATTCAAGTCTTTGTCGTAGTAGTTTTCTTGAACCATCTGTGCCTTGTGGTACGTGGATTTGATAACCATGCTAACCATGGCGATCATAAAGCAGATGTAAAATATTGCTATAGACGTTCCCCAATTTAATTTCATTGTATTAACATTTATGTGTTACTTAATAGGTCCAAGAAAATTTGTTTTTACCACATCGATCACTTTGTCATTTGAAAGCACTTCTATGGTAATCTCAGTATTTCTACTTTCTAACTTATCTGCTTCCATTTCTATGAAAAATGATCCGTTTTCAGCGGATAATTTGGCAACACTATTGATGTGGCCTACTAGTTTTATTCTTCCCTCATCGGATTTAATTCTAAAAGAAATATCTTCAATTGATTTAGTGGTCTTGTTCGTTAGTTGATAGTTGTACAAGTTGCTGTAATGTGTTTCATCGACTTCTTGGTATAGCATACCTGGTGTACGGAAGATCGAAAATTCAATACTGGAACGATTGTAAAAAATAAAACTTTGAAAGATGATCATGGCTAATAATACTGCGGCATAAGCAAGCACTCTTGAAGTGACTAATTTTTTATTGCCCTTGTCAATATTGTCATAGGAGTCATACCTTATCAATCCTTCTGGTCGGCCGATTTTTACCATTACTTCATCACAGGCGTCTATACAAGCTGTACAATTCACGCACTCAAGTTGCGTACCGTTTCTGATATCAATTCCCGTTGGGCAAACTTGCACGCAAAGGTTACAATCAACGCAATCTCCCAGAGGGGGTTCCGCTTCAACCACTGGTAAGGAATGAAAACTAGATGCCTTTTTCTTTTTCCCTCTAGGCTCTCCTCTTATCCAATCATAGATCACCACAATTGAATTTTTCACTAGTAGTACACCTTGTAGACGTCCATACGGACAGACTGCAATACAAACTTGCTCTCTAAAAAATGCAAATACGCCATAAAAAATAGAGCTAAATACTAATATAGAAATGAAACCTTGGATGTGTTGACTTATGGGTTCAGAGACTATTTTTATCACCTCATCTACGCCGATGATGTAGGAAAGAAAAGTATTAGCAATCAATACGGATATTAGAAAAAATAAAAAATGCTTAATGGTCTTTTTGCGAATCTTTACAGCGGTCCAAGGGGCATTGTTTAGCTTTCTTTGCTGATTGGCATCTCCTTC
>CALGJW010000192.1 GCA_937930025.1 uncultured Saprospiraceae bacterium
TTAGTTACGGCAATAGAATCACAACCCTCTTGGGAAAATAGTAATTCAGTAAAAGTGGTATCCGAGAAATATACCGCTCCCATATACTCTTCACCTGGAGAAAGATTTACTGTTATTTCAGTATTGTAATTCGGCAACAAATTGATGTCATAGGTAATCACTTCTTCAAAAAATAAATACGGAATTGTCTGCGTATAAGTGCTGTCAGGAACCCAGCCATTCTCACAAAGATTTAGTTCCTCAACAATATTGATTACCGGCAAAGGGATACGGTGTGCAGTAATATTGGTAGTAATAGCCGCATTGCTGTCGAAAAAGATATCTGCCACATTAAAAATTTCTTTGCCTGGGACATTACCATCCATTTGATCGATGATAAAAGTAACATAGCCTTGCGCGCCGATTGGGTCTACACTATTTGGCGGTAAATTTATATTTTCAAATGTAAAATTAGCTGCCGTGCCATTTATTAATTCGTAAGTATAGGCATGACTTGATGCTCCGGGTCTTATACTTTGCGGATTTAAAAATGGGGAAATGATGTCATTGATTACAACCAGATCAGCCGGTGCAGTTCCTGTGTTTTCAAAACGAATCAAATATTCCAGCTGTGTGTTTGCTTGGATATAGTGTTCCGCTGTAATACCGCGAGGAAATCCTTGTTTGTCGTTAGGGTCAAATGAACTTACGTTTTCCATGCAGAAAATAGAGACATCAAAGGCTAGGTCATCTTGGGCATATTGGGTTACATAACCTAAGCTAAAACTACCTTGATTATTTACCCCACATCCTTCATAAGATTTTGCAGGCATGGAAATTCCAGGATGATTAGCAGATTGTTCCGCCTGTATGTGGATACTCTTCCCACTTGGGGTAAAATCCAAAGCAATAGATTGCCCAGGCCCCAATTGAAAAGGGCCTTGACTAAGGAGAATATTATCCTCAATTACAATGTAGTCTAGTGCTTGAGACATCGGCTCATCCCCAATGTTTTCAATATTTATTTGCAACTGATCTCCGACGCATTGTCCAGTAATCTGTACAGAAGATTGATCCCACATCGGCGACAAATCCAGGCAATCAGTATCCGAACTGATCATAGCATCTAGGCAATGTGTTTCCCCAAGCACAGCATTGCAATCCAGAAATGCTTTTATCCAAAAATCATCGGAATCTTGCGGAGCCAATGGAGCTACCTCGAAAATAAGTGTGTCCCCTATGATTGTGTTTACAGGAATGGAACTAGACTGATAAGTTAACAAAGTATCCAGCACGACTTTTACAGTCGGGGAAGCGATGACATTTCCAATATTTTCATAAGTAACATTAATAGTGCTTGTGTCACAAATTTTAAAAACATTGGTGGCGATCGAAATTTCAAAATCGCTGCAATCGTCTATTACCATGTTGCAATTTTCATCAATACCGTTGTCAGGAATTTCTGAGGCATTTGGATTTATGTCTGGATTGGTATCGTCGCAATCATCATCGAAGCAGGGTAAGACAAAAATTTCTGCAAAATCCCATGAACACTGCTCGCTTAGATAAATGTTATCGAAAGCACTGATATCGTAAATCGTGAACACAAAATTGCCATTGTCTTTTTCAAATTCATCAACATCAATAAAGTCTCCTTGGCAGTCTTCCCCGGAAAAAAAAGTAATCCAACCTATATCCGGGGTTACAACTCGCAAAGTATCACATGCTCTTATTTTATATTCCTTGGTATTAGCTGGATTGGTATTGTGAAAACCTAAATAGATTTCAACCAATTGAGGAATGTAATTCCCAAAGCCATCATTGTCTTGATCCGTCCCAAAAAAGAAATCGCAATTGCAATAAACTGTATTCTCTGGATTGATATAAAGTTTACGATTATCATCGAGTAAGGTACAAGCATGCGTTAATCCTCCATCAGGAAATGCAGTCCTTATAATTCCCCTATTCGTTTCACCAACTCCTTCAATCCAAGTAAGCGTATCTTTTGCCAAGAAATTTATCCGTCGTTCCAATTCAAGTTTCCAGACAGTTTCCCCTAACAAATTTGTGATCTGTTCTTTAGCAATAACTTTAACGGAATCCTCTTGATTGAAATGGTAGTTTTCAAAAGAATCCCCTACTTCAAGGGTAAAATCAAACTCTAGTTGTTCAGTGAAGATTTGCGTTTGCCAATCATAAACATTTTGATAAATCTTTCCATTGTCCGAGCGATAAAACCCAAATCCATTTTCTGTAGTCACATAAACTTGGTTGCCTATTATTGTATCCTTAGTAAAAGGTGCGCCAGCAGATATCCCATATTGTACTTGAAGACCATTCCAAGTAAAGGAAGTATAGGACTGCTTCCAACCATGATAGGGGAAATCATAATATTGGCCAATCGCTGATTGGACGAAGAAAAAGAAACATAAAACGATGGTAATGATTGGTCTCATAATAGCTGTATTTAATAGTAGCAATTTACGGCCACTTTCAAGCTTTTTTCAACAACAAAATATAGCATTTGCCAAGATATAAATTTTATTTAACGTTGCTATTACTTATATTGAGGTACAATTTATCAAAATATAAATGGTTGGAAAAAAGTTAGTTGAGGTCTTAAATAAGATGAATGGAGTCGAAAAAAGGGCTTTTACCAAGTTTTTGGCGGCACCCTACTACAATAATAGGCCTGAGTTGAGTCAGTATTGGGCCTACGTTTTAAAGGAAAAAGGAGGGCGTTTTGTTCCTGAAGACATCTTTTCGTTGATTTATCCAGCTCAAAATTATGATGAAAAGCAGTTTCGGCACCTTTCGTCTTGGTTGTTGAAGAAGATTGAGCAGTTTTTTGTGGTCCGTAAAAAGGAAAAGGATGAATTCGATACGAATCTAACACTTGCGAAAGTCTATAGGGAGAAAAAACAAGCAGTTCTTTTCGAGCAAAATTTAAACAAAGCAAAAAATAATCTATCTATTCAGAAGTTAGGGCCAGACCGTTTTTTAAACGCATATCAACTTGAATTTGAGCAATACGCATATATTGAATCCAATAAGCGAACTTCTGCAAATAATCTGCAAGGGCTAAATGACAGCTTAGATGAATATTTACTTGTAAGCAAACTCAAGCAGTCCTGTTTGATGCTAGCGCATCAAGCCGTTTTTAAAATCGAATACGATTTTTCATTCCTCAACAACATTTTAAGTTTTTTAGAAAAAAGTTCCATGCTGGAAAACCCAGCTATTGGATTATACTATCATTGCTATAGAGCCTTTAATGAAAACGACTTCAATCATTTCCACCAATTCAAATCCTTACTCATCGTACATCAAGAGGATTTTTCTCCGAGTGAGATTCGAAGCCTATTGCTGTTTGCATTGAACTTTTGTATTCGACAGATTAATGAGGGGGATCAGATTTATGCGAAAGAAGCTTGGGATTTTTATAAACTTGGTCTACGGCAAAAACTGCTTTACGAAAATGATTACCTAGGAAGATTCACTTACAAGAATGTCGTAGCCCTTGGAATCAAGCTTAAGGAATTTACTTGGGTTGGTGAGTTTAACGAACAGTATAAAAAGGATTTGGAGCCAAAATTTCAAGAGAACTATTTCAATTATAATCAAGCCCAACTCTACTTTGCACAAAAGAATTACAACGAAGCAATGCCATTGCTAGCCAAGCTCGATGATTCCGATTTACTTTTAAATTTTGATGCAAAGGTGATCCTAATTAAAATGTATTTTGAATTAAAGGAAGTTGACGCCTTGCATTCTCTACTGGACAGTTTTGGCGCAATGATCCAACGAAAAAAAGTGATTGGTTATCATAAGTCCTATTACAAGGAATTGATTCAATTAACAAAAAAGTTATTAGAGTTGCCATCAGGCGGATCAGCTAAGCGTGCATCCCTTCGTGAAACTATCCTAAGTAAACAGAAATTTCCTGAGAAAGATTGGTTCTTAAGGATGGTTGGTTAATGCGCCAAGGCTCGCTTAGATAACTAAACTAATTGCATATCTTTGTGAAGCACTATGACTGATGTCTCCCGAAATACACCAATGGATCACTCAAGCTTTGAAGCGCTTTTCAAACAGCACTTCGCTCATCTTTGCAATTTCTCGAAACAATATGTTCAAGACGAGAACACGGCAAAAGATATTGTCCAAAAAGTATTCATCAAACTATGGGAAAGTCGGGCACAAATTGATTTGAATCAGAACATCCAATCTTATTTATTCACTTCCGTAAAAAATAGGTCTCTTAACTACATTAGGGATAATCAAAAATATCGATCCCGAGTGCTTGACCTCGATTGCGGAGAAATCGATTTGATGGCCGAAACAGATCAATCGGGTGTGCAAGAACTACAAGCTAAAATCTCCCAAGCGCTAGCAAGCTTACCTGAAAAATGCAGATTGGTTTTCGAAATGAGTCGTTTCAAAGAAATGAAATATCGTGAGATCGCAGAAGAATTGGATATCTCTCAAAAAACGGTAGAAGCGCATATGAGCAAAGCAATGAAAACGCTAAGGGTTGAATTAAAGGATCACCTCTACGCCTTAGCAGTGCTTATTGGATGGATAATATAAAAAGGACCTATGACTAAGGGTAAAGAGCGCTTCAAGTGTATTAAATATGAAATGATACAACTAAACAAAGAATAAATACAACATATAGAATTGATTATCAATTATTTATAATAATCTAATAAAGCTACAAACTAGTGCGAAAAGTCAGTTAATCTTCGCAAAATTTAAAAGAATAATGGCCAGAAATGACATACCAGAAGAAATCTTAGAACTGATGATATCTTATCTCAGTGGAAATTGCGGCCAGGCAGAGACCACTGAATTGGAGCATTGGGTTTCTGCTGATGCTGGTCATAAAGCGGCTTTTATTAGTTTTAAGAAAACTTGGATGATGGCCAGCTTGAATGCCGAATCCAATATGAATATTGACCAAGAATGGAAGGAACTTTCTAAGTCAATTACGAGTGAAGGAAAAACAGTATCGCTGGCACCTAGAAAAAGTAGTCGTCGAAGTTGGCTGGGTATAGCGGCCGCATTTTTAGTATTAACGGCAGCTTCAATTTGGCTTTATAGATCATTCGACCCTTCGGAAAATATAGTCGCATATTCTACCGAAAGTGAAGCTCAGAATAATCAACTTCCAGATGGTTCGACCGTCTCCCTAAATCAATTTAGTAGTATCCGTTATTCTTTATCTGACAAAGGCACCCAACGAAATGTTGCGCTTGAGGGGGATGCATTCTTTGATGTCAAAAGAGATGAAACAAAACCATTCATAATTGCAGCTGGGAAAGCTACTATCGAAGTGCTTGGTACTTCCTTTTATGTAGACGCAAGGAAGGATGCCAAGCATATTGAAGTGATTGTAAAATCTGGCTCAGTTTCGGTTAGTTCAACTGGCAATAAAGTAATTTTAAAAGCTGGAGAAAAAGCGCGTTTAAATAAAACCAGTGGCTCCTTAATTGCCTCCGAAAACACGGATCTAAATTACCAGTCTTTTACTCAGCAGAAACTGGTCTTTGAAAATACTACCCTTAAGGAAGTAGTTTTTGCAATAAACCGCCAATATCATTCAAATATTAAAATTTCTGACCCTAACTTAGAAAACTGTCCTCTGACTGCTACGTATACTAATAAGTCGTTAGAATCTGTTCTTGCCATTTTAAAAGCAACGCTGAATTTGGAAATAGAACAGCAAGACAAAGAAATAGTACTTACAGGTGTAGGTTGCTAAACCGCTTTATTAGAATGTTGAAAACCAAATGGATTATTGGGTTGATTTTACTCAGTTCTGTTGTGCTTCGCGCTCAACAAACTAATTCACCTGTTACCATTCAAGATCAATCCATTCGTCTAGGTAAGATATTCAAACTCATTACCAAACAAACTGGCCTAGAATTCTCCTTCAATAGTAAATTACTGAACACTAACAAGCAGGTTGCTATAGACTTAGAATTGGCTAGTGTTGATCAAGTACTAAAGGAGTTAGAACAAATCACCAAATTGAAATTCAGCTTGGTAGAAGATCAAATCATTCTCCAATCAAATAAGATTATACAAGGGCCTGTTGAAAACCAAATCTTTACACTGAGTGGTTTTATAAGCGATAAAGCTTCTGGCGAAAGTTTAATTGGAGCAACGGTCTATTTGAAAGGAACTAACGTTGGAACTATTTCCAACGAATTCGGATATTTCGCATTTCAAGTTCCGAAGGGTGCTCATGATTTGGTTTATTCCTATGTTGGCTATGCCACCCAAGAAAAAGCCATTCAAGTCGAAACCTCCCGTACCCTTACGCTCGATCTTACCGCAGCATCTATAGATCTTCCAGATGTGATTGTAGGACTACCAATCAAAACAAAATTGGTCGAAAAGGAAATTGGTCGGATGAACTTGAATCCACAAAAGATGTCAGAACTCCCTGAGTTCGGTGGAGAATCAGGATTGGTAAAAGGGTTGCAAACCATGCCGGGCATTAAAACGCATTCCGATGGGAGTGCCTTTTTTTATGTACGAGGTGGAGAAAAAGATCAGAATTTAATCATCATAGATGATGCGCCGATTTACAATCCATCGCACCTTTTTGGTTTTTACTCCATTGTAATTCCTGATTTTACTAAATCGTTTCAAGTATTCAAATCTGATATTCCAACTTACTTAGGAGATCGCTTATCATCCATTATAAATATCAGAACAAAAGATGGCAATCTCAATAAATGGAGTTTTTCAGGCGCCATCAATCCATTGATAAGTAGATTCGCTTTGGAGGCTCCAATTATAAAAGAAAAAGCCTCCGCCTTCTTATCATTCAGAACTACAAATATTCGCTGGTTGTACGAAAACAATTCACCAAGATCAGATTTGGGCTTTGGGGATTTCAACTTCAAATACAACCATAAGATCAATGATAAAAATCGATTTTTTCTTACAATGATTACCAGTGGCGATCGGTTTACAAATAATAATTCTGGAATTACTTGGGGAAATGTGGCCGCCACCTTTAGATGGAATCATATTTTTGGACCCAAGCTTTTTTCCAACACTACTCTATACACTGGCAACTATTTGTATCGCCTTTCTATTGGAACAAATAAATGGGAGTCTGGCATTGGCAGTTTAAGCTTTAAAACTGATTTCACCCATTATGCCAGTGCTAAGTTGAAATCTAGATTTGGGTTAGAATTACAAACGGTTTATATCAACCCAGGCAACTTGACCTTAAACACTCCACTTAGTATTTTCCCTGCTACCCAAACCAATTTTTCAAGAAAGCGACTACTCTACTATCAAGCCGAAATAGAATTAAATTCAAAAACTGATCTAAACTTGGGAATCAGAATGCCAGCTTGGGAAAGTATTGGCCCGCTTGATTATTATTCCTTTGATGACAATTTT
>CALGJW010000193.1 GCA_937930025.1 uncultured Saprospiraceae bacterium
CATTGTGACACACTTTTTAGAATACTCCCCAAAAATCAGATAAAATGGAAAATCCAGTCTAACCTACAATCCAGTGACCTGGAACCTCGAACCCGTAACCTTTGCGCCTTTGTCAAAAAAAGTAATCGCCAAAGAAATTTCCCTGAATAATGTAAGGACAAACAAGGTCAAGTAAATCGCTTGCAAGCTCAGCCATGTTTTCCCCTACCCAATCTAAAACGTAAAGAATAGATGATTGTCAATAAAAACAGAAAAACCAGTTTAACCCGCAATCCTGTTACCTGGTACCAGGCACTCATGACATTTGTCATTTTGACTTATAATCCTGTAAAACTCCAACAATTAAATACATAAAACGCGATCCAACTTAAGATTCCTGACTTGCGACCATGCACCAGTGACCTGCACTATTGACCTCCAGTTTAATACATAAAATCCCGTCCAACATAAAAAATCCAGAGACCTAGAGCTCGTAACCTGTGACCGTTCTCTACCTTCTCTCTAGATCACAAACTTAGTTTTCAGAATATAATCGCCTAATATTCAGCCATCTAAAAAGTTTAACAGTTTTTAACAGTAATATATCAACCAATAGAGTAAATTTACATGTTATTACATCTATTGTAGTTACATTTAAATTGGCATGAAGAGTATCGGAGACGCTATAAAGCAAAATAAATTTTCAAGTGAGTTTCAAAAGGCAGCGATTAATCTGGCTTATACTTCTAGTGGTATTAGAAATGCCATGAACGCCACATTGCGCAAATTTGATTTAACATTACCCCAATTTAATGTTCTTAGGATATTGAAAGGAATGCATCCCGGAGCAACTTCTGTAAAAGATTTGACTGTTCGAATGATTGATAAGTCATCAAATGCCTCTCGATTGGTAGATAGGCTTTTAGTAAAAGAATGGGTTGAAAGATTAAGTTGTCCAAAGGATCGCCGGCAAGTAGATGTGACTATTACAAAGAAGGGAATCGAGCACATAAATAAAGCAAGTAAATCTTTGGAAACATTTAGTGATTCCATTTTTTCAAAATTGGATAATAAAGAAATTGAAAACCTTAACTACCTTCTAGACAAACTTAGAAGTTAACTATTATTAATACTTAAAATTTAAAAAAATGAAACGTGTATTTTTTAACCTCGCAATAGTTTTCGCAGCCATTGGAATGGTAGCTTTTACTAACCATGTTGAAACTAAAAAAGTTAGTGCTGCTAACTCAAAGATTGTTTGGAAAGGGTATAAAGTTACGGGGGAGCATGCCGGAACCATTAATCTAAAATCAGGATCACTAGATTTTGATCATGGCGCTTTGGTTGGAGGTTCTTTTACCATTGATATGAGCACTTTGGCGGTTACCGATTTAGAAGGAGAGTATGCCACGAAATTAGCAGGGCATCTTACATCTGATGACTTTTTCGGAGTAGCTAATTATCCTGAAGCAAAATTTGTAATCAAAAAAGTGGTTTCTAGAGGAACACCTGGTGATTACAAAATAGTGGGTGACCTGACGATCAAGGCAACTACCCAAGAAATTAAGTTTGGTGCTAAAGTTACCGAAGAGAATGGAAAAACAACGGCTATGGCAGACATCACAATCGATCGCTCTGATTTTGACGTTCGTTATGGCTCAGGAAGTTTCTTTGAAAAATTAGGAGACAAAACTATTTACGATGAATTTGATTTATCTATTCAGTTGGTAACTGAATAATAGGCAGTAAGAATAACCTTATCGAATGTTTACTTTTAGCGAGATTCAATTTTTTGGGTCTCGCTATTTTAATTCTGGCTCATTTTTCTTTTTTC
Source organism: uncultured Saprospiraceae bacterium (assembly GCA_937930025.1). GTDB lineage: Bacteria > Bacteroidota > Bacteroidia > Chitinophagales > Saprospiraceae > JABDJM01. Next base: position 1,814 of record CALGJW010000193.1, read on the forward strand.
TATCCAAGTTTCTTTTAAATGGACGAATAATTAAACGTAAGGATTGATCATAAGTAAAATAACTAATTACCCAATTCAAGAAGACAAGCACTTTGTTTTTAATTCCAATCAGCGCGAACAAATGAACTACCAACCAAACTATCCAAGCGAAGAATCCTTGGAATTTCAACCTTGGCAAATCCACCACTGCCCTATTCTTTCCAATGGTTGCCATGGACCCTAAGTCTTTATATTCAAAAGGTATAAAATCCTTGTTTTCTAATTTTCGTTTAAAGTTTTTCGCTAAATTCTTTGCCTGCTGCATGGCAACTTGCGCTACTTGAGGATGTCCGTACGGTAATTCTTCGGACTCCATACTGGCGATATCTCCAATGGCATAAACTTCGGTTAGCCCTTCTATTCGATTGAATTGATCCACCTTTATTCTTCTTCCTTTAGTCAGAGATGACGCTGGAACTCCTTCTAACATATTTGCGCAAATACCTGCGGCCCAGATCACTTTTCGGGTTGGGATAATTTCTCCACCTTCAATAAACACCTTTTGGTCTTTGACAGAGGTCACTCTAGCATTGGTTTTTACAATGACTCCAAGGTCTGTCAAAAAAGAATGCGCTCTTTGTGAAGCTTCTTCACTCATCCCCGGAAGTAGTCTATTCCCACCCTGCAAAAGAAAAATATCTATTTCTCCGTGATCGATTTCAGTGTATTCTTTTGGGATGATATACTTTTTCATCTCCGCAATGGCCCCAGCAATTTCCACTCCGGTAGGTCCTCCCCCAACGATGACAATGTCTACTAACTTTTGTCGATCATCATAATCAATCGTACTTAAGGCCCTTTCGTAATCATTCAGGATTTCATTTCGAAGAAATAGCGCTTCAGAAACAGACTTCATCGGTAAGGAGTTCTTGGCAATGTCTTCATTACCAAAGAAATTTGTGTCTGCTCCAAGTCCTACGACTAAATGATCATAGGTTAGATGCCCAAGTGTGGTATGAACAATTTTTGCCGCAGTATCTATTCGCTTAACTGTTGTGATTCGAATGAATACGTTTTTCTTCTTTCGAAAAACTTTTCTCAATGGAAAAGAAATAGAACTAGGCTCTAAAGCAGCCATGGCGACCTGATAGAACAAAGGTTGGAATTGGTGGTAATTATTACGGTCGATAAGAATGATCTGATAGCCCGAATTTGCTAACTTTCTTGCTAAAGTGAGCCCTCCAAAACCAGCACCGAGTATGACTATTCGCGGTTTACCAATATG
>CALGJW010000194.1 GCA_937930025.1 uncultured Saprospiraceae bacterium
ATGTGTGAGCCAAAGCTGGCAATATAATTTTGTTTATTTAATTCAATTCCTTTTTCATTTTTAAATTTAATCTTTTTCGATTTCTTCAATTTCTTTCCCTTTATTTCAAAGAGCATAAAATCATTGCTATCATATCCATCAGCCATTAGTACTATATTCTTTGATATGTTTAATGAACTTGAACCCCCAATTTTAGTTTCCCAAAATTCTATTTGCTTTGAATTATTCAGTTTAACAAGTGGAAATTCTGTATAGTAATAAAACCAAATGTTATTATCAGAATCAACATTCATTGCGTAACAATCAGACATATGGTCAAGTCCTTCAGATGGCTCAAATTCCCAGATTTTCTTTCCGTACTTATTCCAACATATTAGTCCTGGTGAACCTATAGGTTCGTTCCATCCGTAGTTTCCAAATATTCCCTCATCAAAATATGAAGTCCATATATTCCCATCAATGTCAATTCGAACATCGTGAATTCCATCTCCAGCAACAAAGTCTCTTAACAGTTCACCTTTAAGATTATAAATCCGAGCATTTCTATCTATCTCATTTTCATTTTTGTATCTGCTGCGTCCACAAATAAGTAGTATTTCTTTTGTTGGCATGAAATTCACGTTATGAAAATTATAATATTCATTTTTTATTAAGGTCCTGAATATTTCATTTCCTTTTAAGTCAAAACGAATAAATGTATAGTCTTTAGGCTTGTCAGATTTTATTACTGCAAACATTCCATTTTCAGTTCTGTATTGAGGTGCAGAATGAATTATCAAGGCATTTATTCCATTTTTATCAACTGATACAGATATAATTTCATCTTCGCTCTCAAGCTTTTCCGAAAGGTTTATTATTGGTTGAATTTTAAGTGTTTTTATTCCAAATATCATCTCATTATTTTCAGCTTTCGTATTTTCTTTATTTTGGCAAGAAACCAGAATGATTAGAATCAATATTGATTTTAGAAATTTCATACATTTTTGTTTCTCTAATTGGCTACAACGTACGAATAATGGTATCCAGCGTCTCTACGACGAAGGAGTAGATATGCTGTGATCACCTGGTGTTATCTGTAGGCTTTAACTAGGTAGTTCGTCATAATTATACGCTTTGTACTGCATTTTTAAGTCATCACTCCTCCGCCTTAATCCTTCAAGTTTGGTGTCTTGGTCATAACATCCTTCAATACTAACTTTGCCAAACATATCTTTTTCGACCTTGTATTTTCGTTTGAAATATTTTGTCAGATGCATAGTTGCCAATCCACTCGAGTATAAGTCAAGAAGCACCTCAAATTCTAAGATATTCTTTCTTTCAAAAATGTAATCTTCATCGTATATGTATTTAATTAGCATATCGTCGTTGAAATAACACATGAATGCTCTATTGTCTAGAGCAAAAAAAATGGAGTGCTGAGTTGGATTATTTTGAAAGGCTATTTTTCTTTCCCAGTTATCAAGGTTAATGTCAAAAGAAAATAGTGAATATGGTTTAAAATTCTTAAATATTGTCTTGTTTTTTATAGTTGACATTAAGTAGAATAATGATTTCAATTGGACTACATCATTTATCGTAAGCAGTGTATCCGCGTTTTTTTCTTTTCTATCTTTTGCCAACTGAGTGCTTTTAACTGCAAACGCTAAGTATATTTTAAGAAGCCAATAGAAGATTGTATTATCATCGTCATTCGAAAGATTTTTAAGTGGCTTGGTAAAGACAAGTTTTGTATTTTCCTCTATGCTTGACAATTCTTCATTATTACATTTTTGACAACAAGGCACAGTTAATTGTCTAAATGGTATCATTGATTTGTTTGGAACTTTAGCACGTTGATTGTACATGTCAAGCTTTTTTAAAATCCATTGTGGTATTACGTGTTCCTTAGTTGGTTCGTCCATATATGATGAGCAAACAAAACAATACTTATTGAAGTCTTCACCATCCTTAACATTATTAAATATGTTTGGATTTCTTTTATCAATTAGGATGGCGTAATCTAAAGTATGAGCAACCTTGCTAAATGAGGATATCTGAAATTTCTTTTCATTAAACCAATTCTTAATTCCCACTATCCTTATATTTTATTGATTTGAAATGCCTCTCTTTCATTTCTGCAATATCACTAGGAAGTGAATAGTGAATTTTAGTCTTATCCCAATATATAGTTATATAATCGTTGTATTTCTTCTGTGATATATCATCTTTGTATTGAAAGTCAAAATCAACTATAAAGGTATCCTTCTTTGATATCCAGCCACCTACAAGACCTATACTACATTGTTCACCTGCTCTATTCTTATTAATTAGATTTTTGTAGTAGTTGTCATCCTTTAAGTCGTAATAAGTATCGCCTGATATTTCACCGTTGGAAATTTTATATGATCGGCATCCTAATACTTCAGAAGAACCACTTCTACATCCATCATTAATAATGCTAACATTCAGAGAATCTGAAGACCACTTGATGCTGGATTTTAACACTTTCAAGATAGGTCTGCTTTTTTCAATTTCTTGTTCAATTCTGCCATTTTGTTCTTGTTTATCGGAAAAGAAAGTCCTATTTATCTTTAACTGTAATCCCATTACTAGTAAGCCAATAACAATCAGTGTATATCCACTTATAGTTAGTTTCTTGGCTTCATTTCTTAAATCGGTAAAGCGAATTAGAAGCACCATTATCAAGGTGAGTACTATTATTAAATCTTGAAAGTAAATAGCAGGCATCTATGTTTTTTTTTCGAATTTGGATTTAATGGTTTGCTTACAGATAACGGATTATGATATCGCTCGTCTCTGCGACGAAGGAGGCAGATATGAGCTGATATCTAGTGTTAGCGATAGTGCTTTATTCGCTTAATAATTTTACAGGCTATTTAATTCTCAAATAGATATAACTATGTTTTAAGAGAGTATAGAATCTCCACTCTTACTATTTCTCCTCGTTGTGGTCTAACCCCCTATTAATCGGACAAAATAATGGTTGTTAATAATAATGATAAATATAGTTCATAATTTTGAATCAGCAAGATGCGACCGAAGGTGAATTTTGTACCGATGGTTGTAAAGTGGTGACGTCACTCATTTT
>CALGJW010000195.1 GCA_937930025.1 uncultured Saprospiraceae bacterium
TTATATGTGTGCAGGTGGTTTGCCTTCTCCAAATGACGATCATCCTGAAAGAGTAATTCAAGCGGCTTTGGAGATGCAAAATTTTCTGCAAGCATATAAGGAGGAAAAAATTAGTAAAGGTGTTCCTTATTTTGAAGCTCGAATTGGAATTCATACAGGACCAATAATTGCAGGTGTAGTTGGTTTGAAAAAATTTGCTTATGATATTTGGGGAGATACTGTAAATATCGCCTCTAGGATGGAAGCCAATAGTGAAACCGGGAGGGTCAATATTTCTGAATCAACCTATAGACAAGTAAAGTATACCTTTGATTGTACGCATCGTGGAAAAATTGCCGCTAAAAACAAAGGTATGATTGACATGTATTTTGTAAATCATGCATTAGCGAATTAATCAAAGACAGACTTTCCTATGGACTTTAAACTCGTTTCGCAATTTGAGCCAACAGGTGACCAACCTCAGGCTATTAATCAATTGGTCAGTGGGATCAATGAAAATGATAAGGCACAGGTCTTATTGGGGGTGACAGGTTCTGGTAAGACATTTACCATTGCCAACGTCATCAAAGAACTGAACCGCCCTACCCTTGTCCTTACCCATAATAAAACGCTAACGGCTCAATTGTATGGCGAGTTTTGTGAGTTTTTTCCAGATAATGCCGTCGAGTATTTTGTTTCCTATTATGATTATTACCAACCTGAGGCATTTATCCTTAGTTCCAATACTTATATTGAAAAAGACCTTTTGATCAATGAAGAAGTTGATAAATTAAGGCTTCGTGCAACCTCTTCCTTATTAACGGGAAGGCGAGATATCATCATTGTCGCTTCTGTTTCCTGTATTTATGGTATGGGAAATCCGGAAGATTACAAGCAGGGCATTATCCGTATCCATAAAGGATTGAAAGTTAGCCGCAATACTTTTTTATACCAATTGGTACAGAGTCTTTATTCCCGTACGGAGGTCGTTTTCAGCCGTGCAACTTTTAGGGTTAGGGGTGATACGATTGATATTAATTTGCCGTATGCAGACTTTGGTTACCGGGTAACTTTTTTTGGTGATGAAATCGAAGATATTGAACAAATAGAAATTGAAAGTGGGAAGCGGATTATTGCCATGGAGGATGCGGCTATTTTTCCGGCTAACTTATATGTTGCACCGAAGAATAAGATGCATTCAATCCTAAGAGATGTTGAAGATGAATTACATGCCCATGAAAAATTCTTCCAATCTGAAGGCCGTCATTTAGAGGCAAAACGTATAAAGGAAAGGGTGACTTTTGATATGGAAATGATGAAGGAACTCGGTTACTGTACTGGTGTAGAGAACTATTCTCGTTTTTTTGATGGTCGTAAACCGGGGACAAGACCATTTTGCCTTTTGGATTATTTCCCTGATGATTATCTGATGGTCATTGATGAAAGCCATGTGACCATCCCACAGGTAAGGGGCATGTGGGGAGGCGATAGGGCTAGGAAAATCAGCTTGGTCAATCATGGTTTCAGGTTGCCATCTGCCATGGACAACCGTCCACTGAACTTTTCAGAATTTGAAACTTTAATCAATCAAATCGTCTTTGTCAGTGCAACTCCTAGTGACTATGAATTGGAAATGACGGAAGGTGTAGTGGTAGAGCAAATCATCCGCCCTACGGGCTTACTGGATCCTCCAATTGAAGTACGGCCAAGTATTAACCAGATTGATGACCTCTTGGACGAAGTGAACAAACGGGTTGAAAGTGATGAACGGGTTTTAATTACAACTTTAACAAAAAGAATGGCGGAAGAATTGGCCAAGTACATGACCAAGTTGGACGTCCGTTGCCGATACATCCACTCTGAAATCGATACGATGGAAAGGGTTGAAATTCTCCGTGATTTGAGATTGGGTGGCTTTGATGTACTCATAGGAGTCAATCTACTTAGGGAAGGATTAGACCTTCCTGAAGTTTCCTTGGTGGCCATCCTTGATGCTGATAAAGAAGGTTTTCTTAGGAATGCCCGTTCATTGACGCAGACATCTGGACGTGCTGCTAGGAATTCCAATGGGAAGGTTATTTTCTATGCCGATAAAATTACAAAATCAATGCGTTCTACCATTGATGAAACCAATAGAAGACGAAGCATTCAAATTGAGTACAATGAGAAACATGGTATCACTCCAACGACGATTACAAAATCGAAGGAAGAAATCATGAGCTCAACTTCCATCTTGGATATCCGTCCTAAAAATAGTAAAGCTTATATCGAACCATCGGAACCTAGCTTGGCTGCCGATCCTTTAGTCAGTTACATGAACAGGGATCAATTGGAAAGGATGATTGAACTGACGGAATCTAAAATGAAAGCAGCAGCAAAGGAGTTGGATTTTATTTCTGCAGCAAGTTTACGTGATGAAGTCTTCGCTTTAAAGAAACGTCTGAGAGATAAGAATTAAGGTGGAGAATATTCTGGCGTGTATTCTTAAGCGGCCTTTCGTCCTTGGTCTTTCATGACCAAAATCAAAACGCAAAGTAACATAACTGCTATGGCAATACCAATCCGCATCCATAGATTTTGTTCTACTTTAATTTTACTTTCGAGGTAATAAGGATTTGGCCCATCTGGTGTACCCTCACCCATATTAATTTCCCAATTTTCAAAATCGCTATTGTCTAAATGTGGTAGTAGTAAACCTAAGGTAAAAATAGAATCAAGCGGTTCTATTTCATAAGAAACACTATCAATTGCAGCACCATCATTGGAGTAAAGTCCTAAAACTTCCTTGCGCTTATTTAAGCCAAATGAAAGGCCACCAATAACTCTATTTCGGTCAGGAAACTTCTGGTAAAAAGCTTCTGCATCCTCACAGAGAACGACGTATTCTCCCGAGCGTAAGTTAAAGGAAGGCAGTTTAAAATATTTTTTCTTATCTGAAAAAACCCAATTCTCAAGGTTAACATCCGTTTTTGAATCATTAAAAACTTCAACCCAATCACCAATGTCCTTCCCAGAACTGCTGATCTCGTTGATCATAATTTGTCCAGCAAGTTCGTGGACAGATTTTTCAAAGACCGCTTTTATCTTGATTACTTTTTCATCAAGTTCCAAGGTGATATCTACATCTTCATCATTGACATCCACTCCTTTCCAATGGGAAAAACGGTAGCCAAAGTTGGGTACTGCTTTTAATTGTATAGGAAGTTTTTCAAAATATTTTCCTTTAAAGTTGTCTTTAATTTCAACAATGCCATTGAGTAAAACCTTACCACCACCTTTGATGTCAACAGAGACATCCACCATATCACCAACCTTGAATTTCTCTTGCAAGAACTTCCTTACATAAGCAGGACGCTTTTCTGCAAACTCCCTAATCCGGTCAATGTGTCTATTCCATTTCTTTTCGCTATTCCTCCAACGTTTGAATTGGCGAGGCATCTCTGGTAGATATTCATTGTAGAATTCATCTAAGGTTGCCGTGACTTTAGTCGGTTCAAAAGTTTCATTAATTCGATCCATAAACCTTAGGACAAAAGCCCTTTGGAAACTAGGATTTTCAAGGAGGCTCCTCAAGATGAAAGTACTCCAAGGAGGATTAGGCCAGTCAGGTCCATCTACTGCGGTATGAAATTCCAAACTATTGAACTTATACGCGTAAGAACTGTGAAGCCCAAAACCCCAATCGGTATCATAAAGGATCCACCTCCAACGTCCATCTTCTGTTTGTGGTCGCCAAAATTTGATATTCCCACCAGCATCTTGGTTGTCCATGTAGATCTGGGCAATTTGGTAATCCATAAAATTCTCAACATCCATTTGGGACTGGAGGTAAGCGAAATTTTGGGATTCAGACAAATCATTCTTTGCCATAAATTCCAACATTTTTAAATAATGCTTTTTGCTCCCTCTTTTCAAAGAAATCTTATGCTCAATCAAGTCAATGCTATCTTTGTCAATATCGTGGTAGGTATTTAAAAAATAACGGTTTACTTTTTCCCTGATATTATAGATGCCCCAATATTTTCCATTGATATAAACATGAGAAGCCCTAGAGTCTTGTGTCTCCAAATCCCAATCATCCAACAAGGATGTAATAAAAGGGTCACGGAAATGGGTTTTGGAAAAATCACTCCCGGAATTTCGTAGAACAAGGAATTTAAATTTATTGGGAGTCCCTTTTCCGAATATTTTGTGCTTAATCCGTTTCTTACCATATCGGTTCCTAGCAATAATGGAAACTGATTTTTGTGGAAACAAACGACTCATTCCACCAAATAGGCGTAAACCCGTCATACTTCTAAAAGCACATTTGCCATCAGGTTCAAAGATCTCGCAATTGATTTTTGTTTCTTTTTTTGACCAGAAATTCGCACCATCTTTTTTCCAGGTGGAGTCAGCATGGGAACCTTCCATAAACAAACCCAACTCAGGGTCAAAAAGAACTTCTGGGGGAATGGCTATTGAAACAATGGGAAAATTACTCTTTGGCTCTCCTATAAAATAGGTATGTCCTTTTTGTTTACTTTTTTTCTTAGCCCTACGCGCAATTGCTCTAACCACCGTCGTCTCTTCAATAAAAAGAGGCTTTTTGTAGACTTCTGACTTTCTGGTAGGCAATGTTCCATCTAAAGTATAATAAATCCTTGCACCGGGCGACCTCATCTCCAACAAGATCCCTTCTTGGTAAAACCCGCCCTTTGTCGAAAATTCCAATTCAAGGAGTTTCTCTTTTTTTACGCCTTCTTCAGCTTGTTGGGCTTGTAGAAAGAAGGGGAAAAATAAACAAAGACTTAATATGTAAAGATTTCTTTTCAAAGTATTCTCAATTTAGAGACAAATTATTGCTTTTTTATCAAAGAGAAAAGTAAATATGATAATAATTCCTAAAGTGCTGTAGATTTAAAGTAAAGACGATTGACAAAGTCTGGTATACTCAAAATGCAAAAGTATTGCCGATATCTACATATTGACTTTTTACTTATAATTTAAACGAAAATTTGCAGTGATTTTTACCTTAAAATTTCAGACTTGCTTAATAAAAGACAATCTAGTATCCAACAAATTTGTAATATTACTCCGTGGGCGTTGATGAACAACGTTGTCATAAAACAGCATTTTAATTAAAAAAATTATTTTTCTATTTAAACCAAATTATATGAAACTTAAGTTCCTTTACACGCTATTATCTTTATTTTTTATGGCCTTTTTGTTTATGTCAAATGAAGATGGCCGGGCAAGTGACCAAAACTGGGGGAATACTGGAGCCCCAGGTGACCAAGAACTCGCAAATGGAAATCCAAGAACCTGTATAAGTTGCCATGGAAATAGCAACACGATTAGTATGACCACAGGAATTGATATTTTAGATGATACTGGTTCTTCCGTGGCTACTACGGGTTATGTTCCAGGACAAACCTACACGGTTCGGGTTATGCACGACGTTATTACGGGGTCACCTATTGGGTATGGATATCAAATTGTTAGTTTATTTGATACCGACAATTCTGATGTCAATGCTTGGCAAAACCCTGCTACGAATGTTCAGGTAGCTTTGGCAGGACAAACAGGGAGAATGTATGCCGAACACAATGGAATAAGCGATACCAATTCTTTTGATGTAGAGTGGGTTGCACCTGCTGACGGTTCTGGATCGATAACCTTCTACTCTTGTGGAAACGCCGTGAACGATAATGCCATGTCGAGTGGAGACGCAGCTGCTTGTAGTACTTTAAACATCGCTCAAGCGGTCACCAATTCAACTGGTGAAATTGAAGCGGCCAAGATGCTCCTTCAGCCTAATCCATTTTCTGATCAGTTGACCATTAAAGTCCAAGACCTTTCAAGATCGATGGATATCAATCTTAACGTTTATAATATCTTCGGTCAGGTGGTTAGCAGTAAAACCTTAAACATTGGGCAAAACCAAGAGGTTATTTCCCTTGACCTTTCCCATTTAAGCAATGGAAAATATATGGTACAGCTTTTAGGGAAAGATTTAAACTTGACGAAAAAAGTAATCAAGCATTGATATAAGTGGTAAGCTTTAAGTAGGAAGTGGTAAGGCGCTAATCCTTACAAATTTCAGTTGGATACTTTGTTGATCCACTAAAATGTAATACCTTCAATTTATAGCTTAAAAAAGCCTTTCTTTCACAAGAAGAAAGGCTTTTTTATGTATTTTGGCCATCGCTTTCAAAATTGAAAATATAATATGTACGATACAAAAACACAGAAGGAACTTGTCAATGAATCTAAACAACTCATTGAAGATGGTTCAATCATCAAGGACATTAAAATTGCCCGCGAGCTGGCCAACCAACTTACGAAAATCATTGTTTACCACGAGTGGAGGTATTACGTCAAGAATGATCCTGTCATCAGTGATTTTGAATATGATACTTTGTTTAAACGGTTGGAAAAATTGGAAGCTGATTTTCCAGAAATCATTCATGCAAACTCTCCTACCCAAAGAGTCTCCAACGATTTGATTTCTGATTTCGATACTGTTCCCCACCTCACCCCCATGCTCTCTTTGGCCAATAGCTATAATGCAGAGGATTTAAAAGAATTTGATGAGCAAATTCGGAAATTATTGAACCTGGATGAACTCAGTCCAATTGAATACGTTGTCGAACCAAAATTTGATGGTGGAAGTATAGCCTTGGTATACGACAAAAACAAATTGATCCGGGCTTCCACAAGAGGAAATGGACAAGCAGGAGAAGAGATCACCAACAATGCTAGGGTCATGAGGTCAGTGCCATTGACTGCTGACTTTGCAGCACAAGGAATGGCAAAAGTTGAATTGAGAGGAGAAGTCGTTATCAGAAAAAGCGTTTTCGAAAAGATGAATACGGAACGTGAAAAAGCTGGTCAAACCCTGTTCGCCAATCCTAGAAATACTGCTTCTGGTGGTTTAAGGATGAAGGACCCCAAGGAAGTAGACAAACGTGGCTTGGAAGCTTTTATTTATCAAATTGGTTATGCTGTAGATGAAAGCGAAAAGAATGTTTTAAAAAGTGTCAAATCTCAAAACGGAAGTATTGAACTGTTGGGACAACTGGGGTTTAAAGTCCCTACCATTGAGCGGAAGCTTTGCCAAAACATTGAGGAAGTTGCTGATTTTTGTAAATTCTGGGAGGAAAAACGGGAAAGTTACGAATATGAAATTGATGGGATGGTTGTAAAGGTCAATGATTTGGAATATCAGGAAAGGTCGGGCTTTACGAGCCACCACCCGCGCTGGGCCATCGCTTATAAATTCAAAGCAAAACAAGCAACTTCAAAGTTGTTGGGTGTGGAATATCAAGTTGGTAAAATTGGTTCTGTGACTCCAGTAGCCAAGATTCAACCCGTCCAATTGGCAGGTGTCACGGTCTCTTCCATTTCCTTACATAATGCTGATTTTATTTCTGGGAAAGATATCCGGATTGGCGACACCGTCTTGGTGGAACGCGCTGGTGATGTCATCCCCTATATCGTTAAATCGATGGAAGATCTGCGGGATGGGACAGAATTGCCCATCGAATTTCCAACCCAATGTCCAGTCTGCTCTTCGGTATTAATTCGGGCAGAAAACGAATCGGCTTGGCGTTGCGAAAATTACAACTGTGAAGCGCAGGTCATCCAAAGGATGATTCACCATGTTTCTAAGGATGCTATGAACATTGATGGTTTTGGAAAATCTTATATCGAACGTTTCCATGCTGAAGGATGGTTGACGGATATTTCGGATATTTACCATTTAGATTTTGAAAAAATTTCAACGCTTGAAGGGTTTGGAACACGGTCTGCAGAAAAATTAGAAAAAGCCATTTCCAAAGCGAGGAGCAATCCCATCCACCGACTTTTAAATAGTTTAGCCATCCATCATTTAGGACGAAAAGTTTCTAAATTATTGGCAGCTGAAATCAAGCATGTCTTGGATTTAAAAGATTGGACAGAGGAGAATTTTACAGAGATAAAAGATGTCGGCCCTATTGTGGCAGAAAATGTCATTGCCTTTTTTCAGAGCCAAGAAAACGTGGAATTGTTGCAGAGATTAGAAGATCGTGGTGTCAACTTAAAACAGACTGAAGCTGACCTTCCAAAGGTTGTCAATGCCGATGCGGCCTTTTTTGGGAAAACCATTTTGTTTACGGGTTCTTTGAAAAGGATGAGCAGGAAAGAGGCACAAGCCAAAGCAGAAAATGCTGGTGCCAAAAACATTAGCGCCGTCAGTTCAAATCTAAACATCCTTGTCGTTGGTGAGAAAGCAGGTTCTAAACTCAAGAAAGCACAAGCTCTAGAAACTGTAACCATATTAACAGAGGATGAATTTATTGCAATGATCGAATCGACTTAAATTGTTTGACAAGTTGACTGCTGTTAAATTTTAGAAATAAGTTGTAAGGGGTAAGTCTTCTGCTTTCGTGAATGGATGGATGAAGGAATGAAGGAATTTTGATTGAGAACGTTAAGGATTCCCTTAAAATCACACACTTAAATTCTTTGAGTCAAATTGTACCATAACTGGAAATAAAAAATCGTACTACAGTTGTTTTATCAGCGCTTATTTTTTTCGTTAAAATAGAAAAGCGCAAAACACCTGTAGTACGATTTTTTTTATTGGAAGAATCCAATGGAAAATTTTCTAGCGATTCTAATGACCTCTCATCAAGAACAACTTGTCTTCAATTTCGAGAGAACTTATTGCTTTATCTCCTGTTAGGTAGAGGTAAATATTTATCCCCTTTGTTGTTTCTAAATCCAGTTGATAACGTTCTTCATCAGGGCCTGCAGCCTCATCTTCCCTTTGGGTTACTTTTTTGATTTTATGGCTCACAACTTTTTTCTCTACTGTACCATCGTCATATTTTAGAATGGAAGCGATTTCAAGTTGAAGTTCACGTTTAAGGATAATATCTTTGCGGATATCATCATCAAGCATTTCCAAATCTTCTTCAGTTTTTAAAGTGCCGATATCAAAAGCAAGGATCTTTGCTGTCCTGACCTTTTTCTCCATTTCTTCCTCAGAAATTTCTTCAACTTCTTCTACAACTTCATCTTCTTCAACTGCTACATCTTTAAGCATTTCTTTTTCATTCGCTAATTTCTCCCTTTCCTTCTCCTCTTTTTTTCTTTGCTTTTCCTTTTTCTTAGCATGCTTATCGATAAACCGGAGTGTCCGGCTAAAAACAAGTGAAGTGCTATCAGTGATTTGAATCCGGTCTTGGATACCACTACCATGGTGAATCAATAAAAAAGGGTGAACCGTTTTAGTCCAAAGACTATCCGGGTCTTCAATCTTCAACTCCTTAATGTCGGTAAAGTATTCGGATTCTTTTTCGTTGAGTTGGTCGGATATTTCATTTAGGAAGAAGATCATCTCGGGAGATTTATTCGACTTTCTAAAAACGACAGCTTCAACATTCTGGCTTGGATTAACGATAACTTTTAAATGCCCTTGCATCGTTGCATCCCGGGAATTCATCAATAATAATTTAAACCCAAATTCAGTAGTTTCAATATTATTAACGGTATAAACTCCAGAAATTTCACCACCTTCGACATATAAATTCTTCTGGGTAATCCCAAAAGAATATTCTCCTGGATCCAATTCGGATTCATATTCATCCCTAATTTCTACGGCACCAGGACGGAAGTTATATCCAATAAGATCCCTAGGATCATAAAACTTACGGTCTGTTACATAGCTATAAGTGTTTTGCGCTTGTATTACAAAGGAAAAACACATCAAACATAATAGCAATTTGATTTTCATATTATTCTTTTTGATATAAAAAAGATTATTATTACATTAAAATTCTCATTTGGGAAGTTGAGTAAAGTTCACGAATAAATATACGCAAAAAAGACGTATATCTATTTATAAATCAGTTAAAACAACTTCTGCACAATTAAACTCCAAATTCCATTCCCATCCTATCTCCTATGCAATCTTTTTATTGACAATTTCCAAAATCTCTTTTTCCATCTTATCAGCCTTTGAGGCAAACTTCTTGGCTTTCTTCAATACATTTTCTACAAATTTCTTATCCTCCAACCCAACACAATTGATCTTGACATTTAAATAAGCACCATGCACAGCCGTCCTCGCACACAAGGCTCCTACTCCTGCATCTGATAAAGAGTTTGGATTGCCCGTTTTTGCCATTGCCTTAATGACTTCAAATGTTCCCAACGACTCTTCCATCACC
>CALGJW010000196.1 GCA_937930025.1 uncultured Saprospiraceae bacterium
GATTTAGAATTGAGGTGCGATGAACGAACATAGTCGATGTCATACGAACCTACTAGCTGTTTTATTTTAATTCATATTCAAAATTGGGATTTCCATTCATGGTGTATTTAATCGATATTTCCTTTTCACCTTCTTTCATCCCCTCCAAGTCCAATAGTACTTTTGGAATTGTCAAACTACTTGAATCAATATCGATCCATTCATCCTTATAAACTTGTATGGAAGTTAATACTACTAATTTATCGTAAGCACCTTCCATTTCACTTCTAACATCTAAGTTCTCTATTAATTCTATTTCATTCTCGTTTGATGCCTCTTTTTGCAAAGAGTTGAAATGATCAATATAATTTCTATCAAAATTCCACAAAGATGATAGCACTTTATACTTTTCTTTTGATCGATTTTCAAATATTAATTGGGCCCTTGAGTTCATAAAAGCTAATTCCAATGATATCCGCTCTGGGATAACTATGGCTTCAGACTCTAATTGTCTCACTAAATTTAGCATGATAGGAACTTGCTGTTCTTTAACTAATCCATGTTGCATGGTTTCACTTATTAGCATATCAATCTTCTCTGGCGATTTCAATTTATACTTGGAAGCATCTTCCTTAAGGATCTTTTCAAAATAATTTTCAATGCCCAAATTACTTATCACAAGTTGAAGATATTGAATGCTCTTCGGGTTTGTCTCCATAATAATAATTTGCAGTTCTTCAGAGCTATATTGTGCAATTAACGGCAATACTAAAGTTGCAAATGGGCCTGATCCTGCGTAGAGGATTCTAATTGGCCGCTTCCCTGCTTTTTCAATTTTTTTTGCAGCTTTAACGATACCACGAATGAAATTCCTTGTTCGCATAATATCAGAAATACATAGTGCGGCCCAGTTGGTTCCTAAAGCTATACCATTTTCAAATTGAATATCATCCTGTCCACTTTTACAATTTAAATCCAATTGCGATACTTCCAACAATATTGATTTGTATTCTTCAATGGCAGATTTAGTAATCAGAAAATCCAATTTATCATCAAGCAATTTCATAGTCAAAAGCTTAATTCTTTGTAAGTATTCCTTCTGCTTAACATCTTTGACTTTCATACTTTAATAAATTGATACAGTTATTAACTTCATTCAGATTTAGTAAAGCTAATAAGATTAATGAACAGCGGGATGATCTTATTTAATTCATCATTTATGCAACCTTGATTTGTTTGCCCTTGGATAACTTTTTTTCAAAGTCCCTTCTCGATAACTTCAAATGCCGATTAAGTTAAAATTCCTATCCATGATATTTTTAAAATGTAGTTGTATGTATACTACAAAATTGATTACGGCTAACATAAGTAGGTTTTTTTTTAATAATCCAACTTAACTTACTCTATTCCTGCATTTAATGTATTAAATAAAATATTATCTAATTTATTCTTCCCTTCACTAAGGGTATCCCTTTCTGCTCGTGTATTATAGATGAATGGCAGCCACAATGGATGAAGATCATCCAGATCATTTAATCTAAAAAACTTTAAAAATTTAATAACATGAAATCAATTAATGTAATTTTCCTTTTGCTCCTTTCAATTTTCCTAATGCAATCATGTACGCCTGAAGAACTAAACGCAGGTGGTGGAAAAGAAGAAATCCAAGAGGCTCCTGAACTTCCAGAGATGAGCGATTTTATCATGCCATTTACTGGATTCACTGAGGCAGATACAAACAGAGTTGTTAGTACAATGAGTAATAGCCGATCTTTAAAGACGTATAAGAATTGGTTTTATGCAGCGACGAATCTAGTAGTTTTTCAAGTTGCTATCGCTACCCATATGGCCATTCCTGTTGCCACATTTGCAGAGGCATTCAATCACACACCAACTCATATTGGAAATGGCGTTTTTCAATGGAAATACACTGTCAATGATGTTTCTGGAAATTTTGTATGTCGATTAACTGCTGAGTTTACCAATGACAATAATGATGAGGTTGAATGGAACATGTATGTCTCAAAAGTTGGAGCATACAGCGATGTAAATTTCTATACCGGTATCACTAGTACTACAGAAAAATCTGGAACCTGGACTTTGAGACATAAGCCTAATAATGTTGAGGATGCCTTATTGATCGAATACGGTCCTGATGGAAATAATGGTGGGCAGATTAAGTACACCAACATTGTTCCTAATACAGTTGACAATGGAAGCTATGTTGAATATACAGAGATAGATGGTGCTGAATACGATAAGACATACGACATTTTCTTAGCCAAGGAGGATAATCTAGTAGAGATTCTTTGGAGCGAAGCAAATATTTATGGTAAAGTAAAAAGTCCAATGTTTTTTAACGACGAAGACTTTCATTGTTGGGACGACACACGTGCAGATGCAATCTGTGATTAAGATTTAAACTCCTTCCCATTTTCCTTTAACAAGTGCTACGATTTTAATTTGAAGTCGTAGCGCTTTTTGAATTTATCGAAATCTTATTCAATTTGTTCAACACCCAAACAGAATAGGCCATTTTGGAGGCGCCGTATGTAAAAAACAAAAAAGCAATTCCTAAAAAAATCAGTGGCATATTTTCAAAATCATCACCACTCAACGTTACAAAGTCAGGTGTAAATACTAATAAGCAAAAAAGTAAACCTAATAATACATTTATAAATGCCACAAATTTGTCGAATTTAAATCTGGTATAATACGCTTCTTCATTTTTGTCCAATAATGAGTCGATTTCATGAGCAGATCGAATTTGGCCAAACCTAAATGTTTTAATAATTAGATAAATCGAACTCAACAAAATGACCATAATTCCAAGGATGATAATAAAGATACTTAGGTCATAGTAGTAATCCAGCCTCAAGAAGTCAACAACCGTCATTCCAAATCCTAGGAAAAACAGAAAATCCATCACCAGTCCAAAATACCGGTAAATTTTAAAGAAATTAGGCATTGAAAATATTATTTCATTTCACTTACTTTCACCATTCTATCTTCTACCTCATGCACTAGTTCCATAAAATGAGGATCTCGTTTAGTCGCCCTAGTTCTATTAAACGGAAGGTCCACATGAATGTG
Organism: uncultured Saprospiraceae bacterium; assembly: GCA_937930025.1. Taxonomy (GTDB): domain Bacteria; phylum Bacteroidota; class Bacteroidia; order Chitinophagales; family Saprospiraceae; genus JABDJM01. Next base: position 3,073 of record CALGJW010000196.1, read on the forward strand.
CTCAACGAATTTGCTCGGAGCGGATTTCATGATATAGATATCATCTCCTAAATAAACTGCCTCGGAAATATCATGCGTTACAAAAACGATCGTGGGATGAAACTTGTTCCAAATGCCAAGCAATAGGTCTTGCATTTGCATTCTGGTTTTGATATCCAAAGCACCGAAAGGTTCATCCATCAAAAGAATTTCAGAATTTGCAATTAAGGATCGCGCAATAGCTACTCGCTGCAGTTGTCCTCCTGACAAGCTAGGATATTGCGCAAATTTATGCTCATGGCCTGCCAAACCTACCAACTCGATAAGTTCCATCGCTTTGATATCCCGGTCTTTTTTACTCATACCTTGGAAGCGCAAAGCCAGCCCTACATTTTCCAAAACTGTCATCCATGGTAAAGAGGAATATTGCTGAAAAACCATGGAGACTCTGTTGGACTCATCCACTGGTTTTCCATTCACCTGAACGGTTCCAGCCACAGGTTTTTGTAGACCTGCAATGTATCTAAGGATGGTTGACT
>CALGJW010000197.1 GCA_937930025.1 uncultured Saprospiraceae bacterium
ATTACATGATTGACATGACCACCACTCCGACTTCCGATAATTCAGGAAATTACGGGTCCATCTGGACAGATTTTGATAACGATGGAGACATTGACTTATATATCGCAAAATGTAGACAATCCGTAAGTTCTAGTTCTGATCCTAGAAGAATAAATGCATTGTTTGTCAATGATGGGAACGGCAATTTTACAGAGGAGGCTGAGGAATATGGTTTGAAAATTGGCGCTCAATCTTGGACAGCTGATTTCGAAGATATTGATAATGATGGCGACATGGATGCATTTATTACTAGCCATGATTCTGCGCCTCAATTAATGGAAAATGACGGAACAGGTCACTTCACAGAAATCCCTCCAAATATTTCTGGAATTGGATTGAGCTCATTTGCCATTCAAGCAAAAATGGTAGATTTTGATAATGACGGATTTGTTGATCTATTAGTTTCTGGAGATGAAGAACGAATTTATCATAATAATGGAAATAAGACCTTCACCTTGCTTGGTGATCTCTTTGAAAATGAAGACTTATATACTTTCGCGCTTGGAGATTTAAATCACGATGGTTTTGTTGATGTAAATGGCGGATATGGAAGTACATATACCAATCCTACAAATCATGATGATGTTCTTTGGCTGAATGATGGAAATGACAATAACTGGATCGCATTCGATCTAGAGGGTACAGATTCAAATAGAGATGCAGTAGGGGCAAGAGTTAAAATCACTGGTACTTGGGGTGTCCAAATTAGAGAAGTACGTGCTGGCGAAAGTTATGGTATTTCGAATTCATTGGCAGTTCATTTTGGTCTTGGTACTGCAACTGCGGTTGATGAAGTTGAAATTCTTTGGCCTTCTGGAGAAATTCAAACCATCTCTGACCTTACTACCAATCAATATATTTATGTGCAGGAGCAAGGCTGTGTGGCTGGTGGAATAGAGTTAGAAATAGATGGTGAGCTAGTCTTCTGCTCTGGAGGGTCTGTAACCTTAACAGTACCAGATGGCTTTGATGGATATACATGGTCTAATGGAGAAACAGGTTCTAATTCAATTGTTGTAACTACTTCAGGAGGTTACCAAGTATCCGTTGATAATGGAGATTGTACCGCGAAATCCAACATAGTACAAGTAGTTGTTGATCCTGATGAAACTCCTATTATCAATCAAGGAACTGAGGTCTCAGTATGCCCTGGAGAAGGATTTTCATTGACCACAACTCTCGTTGATCCAACTGCCACGGTTAATTGGTCTAATGGCGAATCTGGCGGCGAAATAGATGTAATAATTCCAAATACATACGTTGCCACAGTTGAAGGCGTATGTGGAACATTTAGTTCTACACCTTTTGTTCTATCCAATTACGTAGTTGATTTAGTTACTCAAAATGATACTGTTTCCTCAGGAGAGTCGGCGAATTTGCTTTCTACTGGATTAGATCCTAAATGGTACGATGCTCAGACAGGTGGGACCTTTCTTGGAAATGGGAACAATTTTACTACAGATCCAATAACTGCCACTACAGATTTCTTTGTGGAATCCGAAGTAGAACAAGGTACTTTCACAGAAACAGTTGGAGAAGAGAGTAACGAAGGACTTACGGGAGATTATTTTGATAATTTCTTTACAGGAATAGAAATACAAACTCTTGAACCCGTAATGCTGGAAGAGTTTACCGTTTATTCCAATTCCGAAGGTCAAAGAACCGTAGGATTTTTTGATAATAGTAATAATAATTTTATAGGAAATCTTGTTATTGATTGTGTTGTTGGAGAAAATGTAATACCAGCAAATTTTGAGTTGGATGCTTCTAGTAAAATCACCATGTTTCTTAATCAGGATGCTGAACTATTCTCTATCACTGATAAAACTCAATTTGATTTCCCTTATGAAAGTACAGAAGGTAATGTGATTATTACTTCAGGTACTTCTTCAGCCAGATATGATTATTTCTTTAACTTAAAGTTCAAAAAATTGGGAGGTGCTATTTGTCAATCCGATAGGTATTTGGTCCAAGCAGTTTTAAATACAGACGTATCTACAAATGACAATTTGAACAATGCTTTTGAATTGACACTTAATCCTAATCCTACTTCGGATTTTGTTTCTATTCAAACAAGTTCGGATAACTTTAATAATATACTATTGCAGGTTTTTAATGGTATTGGTGAAAAAATGCCAGCGGAATTTAACAATGCGCAAGTTGATTTATCAAAGCTGTCGAGTGGTGTTTACTATTTGCAGTTTACTAATGAATTGGGAACGGTAACAAGAAAAGTAGTTAAGCAATAGTTATAGTGCTAATAATAAAAAAGAGGTGATTGGCTCAAAGACAATCACCTCTTTTTTATTTCCCTATGTTGATGCGTTTTAAAGCCTAATAATTCTTTCGACTGCACTGGAACCATCTTTCAATTCAACTAATAGTAAGTAGATGCCTGATTGATTTGGTAAAAATAGTTCAGTGTTTATTTCATCAAATATTTTGATTAATTGACCATTGATATCCATCAGTTGTATTTTTTTAATTTTTGAAATATCTCCTTCTAAATTGAATAGACCACTTGATGGGTTAGGGTAGAGGGATAGGTTTAACGCTGCCAATGGATGTTGAATATTACTGGTCCCCACAAAGATATCCATCAGTTCATTTTCATCAACCAAAACTGGCACAGGATCTTTGGCCTCATACATAGCTTTAAAGAATTCAATTTCCGGGGTGGATTCATTGAACATTTCCTCCATCCAATGTGGTGGTAAAGATTGGTAAAGAACTTTGACGTTAACAGATACTATTCCTGAATAATTATTCAAGGCAACTTTGTAAATGATTTCATCTGTCCCAGATCCTTCTAGCCCGTTATCAAAGTTGAAATTAGGATCATCATTCGCTAGTCCTATAATCGTTGTAGTATCATAAGTACTATGCGTTTTGGAAAATCCCTGAGGGACAAGGCGATTGTCCTTTAATCTTGCAAATCCTCTTTCTAAAACGGTAGAAAAATTACCATTGACATCTCCATTAACTAACTCGTAAATCTGCACTTGATCTGCTGAAGTAATCTCATCGTAATGCGGTTCAAAAGGATCATCCTGATTCATGACAGCATAGGAAGCGTCCATCGCTCCTGAATGAAAAATTGAATTGTTCACATTATCAAATACTTGAAACTCGATATGAGCTCTGCGGCTTGGATAGCCAGACGGGAATTTATGTCCAGCCTTATTTTCAACACGTACTTTAAAATAGGCAGTATCATCAACTGTGCTTAAATAATCGACATAAGAATCAATAGATTGCTCTTGAAGAATTTTATAGGTCGATTGAATAGTGGAATCATAATTCACAGCACTAGCTGTTATTCCTAGAGTGTCTTTATGATCTTTCATCAATTCAAGCATGTAAGTATTTGCGCCTACTAATTCATGAACACCATAGGGTGTTCTTCCAATCAAGTTTGGCTGATCATCGGCTATGGTTACAGATTCTTCTAAAACAGGCATGTGGCATCCTTGACATGAAACATCTTCAGTATTGTATCTTGAATTCAACCATTCATGATAGGTCGCTTGCTCGACAAAGGAAGTCCCAGTAGGTTCTCCTGAAAGATCAACAGATTCTGTGATTAAGGTATGGCAAGGTGCACAGATTCCAGCATCTAAAATGTGCTCACTGTAGACAGGTCTCATGCCAACAAAGTTCAACATAGATTGCTCAAATGGAAATAAATGAGGCCCATAGGTTACTCTGCTAGTGTCAAATGAAATCTCACCAGAGAACGTTTTTCCTAGCTTTTCATCTGACATATGATGACAAGCGCCACAGGATACCCCATCCAAACCAAAAGAATCATTCACCATCTCAGCAATAGAATAACTTTCTGCTCCAAGTAAGGCAGCCCGATAGTTGCCTAGTGGCGCATGGCAGGAAGTACATTTAGTCTCAAGTGCCTCGGAATGTGTAGGATTGATTAAGGTCTCATGGCTCACCTTAGCACGCCAGAATGGATCTTTAGCCGAATTAGCCATCATAGTAGCACTCCATCGACTATACATGCTTACATCGTTCCCATTGGCATCTACTAGGTTAATTCCTTGATCGTCTTCCCCATGACAACTTTCGCAAAGAGAGGAAGTCGCAAAGAAGTTCGTAGTATCAACCATATGTGCTCCAAAAAATATTTTGAACCGCTCCATCTCTTCAGAATCATGATATGCCTCAAGGTTATTTTGAAGTGGAAATAAAGAAAAACCTATAATCGCAGAAAAAATAAGTAGGGTTATACCACTAAATCTCATAAAGTCAATTGTTTAATAATCTAAAAGTAAAGGAAATAACCTTGACAATAAATCAAATGAATAGGTAATTCGAAGATTTGACTAATATCCGCCTGATTAGGAATATTACAGCGTTCGTATCTTGGTTAAGGATAAGGAAAGAAAAGTAGAAAAAAAATAGCCCCTATGAAGGAGCTATTGTATTGGGTGGATAATCGGGATCGAACCGACGACCTCTGGTACCACAAACCAGCGCTCTAACCAACTGAGCTATATCCACCATAAAAAGTGCGGAGGAGGAGGGATTCGAACCCCCGGTACCCGTAAAGGCACGCTAGTTTTCAAGACTAGTGCATTAAACCAGCTCTGCCACTCCTCCGGCTTGTTGGTTAATTTAGCGGTGCAAAAGTAATCTGATTTCGTCAAAAATGAAATAGGTTTTGAAAAAAATAATAACTTTCTCTACTTCTTCTCTCAGAGGGGCCAATATTTTCTTTTACCTTCATCAAAACATTAACAAAATAGACAATATGAGAACATTCATTTTTATACTCTTGAGCCTCAGTTTTGGCTTTTTTTCTTGCCAACAAGCTAGCGATGCTGCTAATTCAGTTAAAAAAGGAGCGGAACAGCTTGGAAATGCCGCTTCAGATGCAAGCACTAAAAAGTATACTTTGACCCCTTTTGCCAAATCAAAAGAATTTTTAGGAGCTAGAATAAACAGCATGAGCTATGAAGGGGGTAATTTCACCTTCGATGTTTCTGGGGGAGGCTATGAACTAGGACAGCAAACATCAGATGCGGATCAAAAAAATTGCGCCAATTCTGGCAAAGGACAGCATATCCATCTTATTGTAGATGATAAGCCTTATGCCGCAAAGTATTCGCCTAAGTTTGAGTATGATATTCCAGATGGGGAGCATTATTTGTTAGCTTTCCTTTCAAGGTCTTACCATGAAAGTATCAAATCCGGCGGGGCAAGCGTTGTACAGCGAGTTTTGGTTCAAGATAAGTCAATAAAAAAGGGAGAAGATGTAAAAAGTCCAATGCTTTTCTATTCTCGACCAAAAGGAACATATGTTGGAAGCAAGGCAACTAAAAAAGTTATGCTCGATTTCTTTTTGGCTAATACAGGATTAGGGAATGGTATAAAAGTTAAGGCATCCATAAATGGAGAAACTCATATAATTGACACTTGGCAGCCATATTATATTGAAGGATTACCGATGGGAGAAAATACTATTGAGCTTACGCTACTGGGCAAACAAGGAAATCCAATGAACATTCCCCTAAATCCGGTATCTCGAACTTTCACTTTAAAAGCTGATGAATTAGAAGCGAAATAGTTAACACAGCAAATCATCAAAAAGGCAAGTGCTGAGCATAGTACTTGCCTTTTTTCGTTCTATTTGCGCTTGGCTACCCAGCGATAAAAATCTGTAGTAACATATTGACAAAATCCAAGCTCATGATACTTTTCTGGAATTACTGCTAAACATTGTTCCTTAAATGCTTGATTTTCATCTAGCATTTTCATCAAGATCTGTCCTATTTTGTAAAATCTATCATGGTCATTATCGACTGGTAGGTCTTGAACGCCAACTTTTTTCATAAAAGAAATGAAAAGATTGGAATAGAAAACGGGATAATCCATGGGCTGGTTCAAACTCAAATAAAGCGAGCACATGTGATTGTTCAAATGAAAATGATCAGTTTCAATTGACTTTGGTTTGTTCTTACGAAATTCATCCATTAGAACTTGACAGCCGAACTGGAAATGAGATATTCGATAAGATAGTTCTTTCTCTTCGTTGAATAATCCCCTAAAAAGTGTTCGTACAAATTCTGAGTCAATTTCAATAAACGCCAACATTCTGGCCTTGGCATCTCCATTTCTCATTTTCCAAAGTCTTCGACTAACATTGCTGTTTAACGCCATATTAAACATTT
>CALGJW010000198.1 GCA_937930025.1 uncultured Saprospiraceae bacterium
GATACAATAATCAACCCGGCTGGGATATTAAAGGGACTACAAATGATATTCGTGAGCTAAAACAACTTTTCACTGTTGATAATATTGCTGCATACCCCGAAGGAAACATTATTTACCTGGAAGAAGAAAACGCAACAACTGTGAATATCCTAGAAGCCTTTGATAAATTGGCTAGATTTGCTGGAGGAGATGAGGATGCGTCCGTTCTTGTTTATTTTTCTGGGCATGGTTTACAAAAGAATAATAATCTTGCCTTTTTCGCTCCGTATGATTTTGATTTTGGAACGTATGATGACTCTAAAATTTTAGCTGCTGGGAATTTTGCCCAAAAGCTAAAAGACATAAAAGCAAAAAAATCGCTGGTTATAATAGATTGTTATTATTCAGATAACATAACTTTTTCATCAGAATGGAAGGCATTTCAAGAACAACGTTTGTTGGAAATTTTCCAAAGATATTTAGAAGATTCGTATGAAATACCTAAGGAAAATGGTCTGGGAGCTCAGATTGTGAAAAGAAATGGTCGTTACTTAATTGGCTCCTGTCAAGCATACGAAACCTCCAATGTCTCGGGTGAAGGGGGCTTATTCACTTCGGTTTTGTTAGAATGCCTTAAAGGGGAAGGCAATATTAAAAATGATGGTTGGGTAAGATTTACTGATATGAAAAGATACATACCCAAAAGAATGAAGCTTTGGAGTGATGAGATAAATAAAGATCGATCAACTAAAATTTTGCATCAAAGACCAAGAATAAAAAAATTGGATGAATATTCTGGGGAATTTATTGTGTGTGCTTATGAATATACTGTAGCAATGGAACTCAATAAGAAGGAAACATATAAAGAATCTTCTATGCCAGGAGAAGCATCAAATACAATTGGGTTTCTATCTAACATCGAAGCTGCGGACTGTAGAAAACAAATTTTAGAGGGGAAAATTTTCCAAGTAGTCAAATTTCTCTTAGATAAAACTAAAAATACCAAATTTTATGATACTGCAATAATTCTTCACGGCAATGTTAAAAGCGATGAAGAATATGAAGGGATAGGAGTCAGCGATAAAGAAGAAAAAAAGAAAATCTTATTAAAAACCTTGGAATTGATTAGCAAAATGACCAAAAACTCTTCTTTGACTTTCACTGAAGAAGAAAATGAAATAAAGTGAATTTTACATATTGCTAAAAAAGACCCAGTAATCAATTATTCTCATCTTTTATAGCTCCTAAATATTCCTCAAAATCAATAGCAGCTACAGTCCCAATCTTCTGCAGTCGTTGCATCAGTTGAAAGAAAAATGAAACCATGGAAACATCTGCTGGCTTGAAATCTACATTTGAAAATTTGCGATCAGCATAATAGTCGTTTATCCTTTTTGTTAAATCTTTTTCAGTTTTATTCTCTTCTCTTGTATAATGGACAGTAAAGGAGCCAAAAGTTACCGAGCAGCCTAGATCAATAGTTCGTGATCTTGAAAGAGAAGAAAGATGAGACTTGATAGTAACTTGTTTTTTAAAGCTATTTGTACTGGTAAGAATTCCACCAAGAATTGTCGTTAAAGGCCTGCCAGATTTTTCCTTTCCAACATCAATAATTTTCGCAGACGTCCTTTTTAATTTCCTCACACTCTCAATCTTCCTCCCAGCATACTCTATATAGCTAATAGACCCATCATTGGTTTGAACTGTCCCTTGCAGATCCGGCTTAACTTCGAAGACCGCATATACCCCTTCTGCAGGAATAAAACAAACCCCATTTTGTTTAAGCACAAATGGAGTATATTGCTGATCATAGATCACCAAATCGATCTGGTCACTTACTTGTCCGGTCGAGTCGATGATAACCGCCTTATCGACACAATACCGATTCGGAAGATACTTCCTCAACCACTCAATCCACGTATTCTCCAGGGAATCTCCTTTCAAGGATGGGTGATTAATAAAGTCCCGATTAGTATTTAGCTGAGCGGTCATTTGGTTTTGCAGACCTCCGAATAAATCTTTTAAGTTGATTTTTTTACTCATGTTTATAGATCTTATAGATATTAGAATGGCAGACTATAAGCCTGCCACTCAGTTGATATTTATTAAGAATTGATAATCTGTGCCTCTGAAGATCTTTCATGTTGAGTATTCTCCTCCTCTAGCACATCCCGCTCAAAAACGACAGCAAAGCCAGACCAATAGCTCATAAATCCCAGTGTAAACCACATAATTAATAGCTGCACTAGCATACCGAAGAGCGTTCGCTTGGAGCTGCCCCATTCAAATTGGACAACATGCCAGCCTTGATTGTTATGGGTAGCAATAGCTTTTTGAACCTCCTTTTTTCCGTCTAGCAGAAATCCCCATAATGGGTAATAGCCCCGTAATTCGAAATACTTGTTCTCTTTCATGATTTTGTTTTATTGGTGTTAATAGTTTTGATTATTAAGAATTAGGGCTTGGCTTCATTAAGATGCCTTTTATCTCCTTTGCATTTTCCTCTTTGAATGCCACTTCCAATTTTTTATGGATTTTGGCAATCCTGTTTTTGTAGTCCGTAATTGCAGCCGACTTAATCTCCGAAAGAAGACTGTCATTTGTACTATTCCCAGGATCTTTCAATGGTAAATCCAGATGTTTGCTGATATATTCAAAATTCCAAAGTAGCATATTCTCAAGACCTTTGGTGGATTTATTCTTTTGCGCATTAATGGTTAATAGTTCAAGCATGTATGACTTTAGGTTGATGTTTTTTTCATGATAATTCCAAATCTTCATTAATCGAATAATAGCTCGAACTTGATCATTTTGAGATCTAATATGCGCCAACTGTCTGTCTAAATTCGTTTTAATTGATGAATTTTCGTTACGTTTATACAGCCATAAGTCTTTGGAGTTGGTATAGAAATTTTTCTGTATTTCTAAGCCAGGAACAACATCAACAAACATTATTTTTTTATCGCTCACTTTCAAGGCTTTAATCCCATAGGATACTTTCTGATGTCTGGGTTCGAATCCTCCTTTTTGTAATGCCTTTCCAACTGTTTCATACATTTCCTTTGGAGAGCTAAATGCTTGAAAGCTAAAGGGAACAACCATATCTAAATCAAATTTTACATTGATGGCCGTTCCTTTTTTCAAAGAACCAGATTGGAATGGTTTGTCAGCAAGTTTATCCTTAAATACACTCTGGACAAGTTTCTGAATTTTATGATACTTTTGGTGTAATTTTTTTTCCTGAGCACAATTCTTTCCAAGTGAATGAAATTGTAGGATTTCAGTTAAGATTTGAGCGGTTGATTTTTTATTTTGCACGTTAGCTAGTTTGATATCTCTATGTCTTGAAAAGGAGGAGTTGGTTGCATTTTTCGAGCAATTTCTATCGCCTTCTCGGTATCAATTCGATTGTCAGGATATGCACTTAGTACAATCGAAGGTAAAAGTCGTTGAGTTAAATCCGAATAAGTATAACCATAGTTACGATGTTCAGTCTTACCAGTACCAGAAACAATTTTATTAATGTCCGTTTGCTTAAATTCCAATTCTTTTAATAATGGATTTAAAACAAAATACCGCTGTTCTTTATTTGGCCGGTCAAACTTTAATATTTCTGCTGCTCTTCTTCTTATTGCTGGGTCTAACGAATTCAGTCTATTTGTACACAAAATAACTGCTCCTGGCAATTTGCCATTTCCCAATCTGTCGATCCCCCTAATGAATGCATTAACACCTGCTTTATCCTCATGGTGCATTTGATTGCTTTCTCTGGACTGTGCCAAGGCATCCGCCTCATCTACAAGCAAAATTATGCCTCCTCGATTTTTGCCAGCACTACTTTTTAACTTTCTGGATTTATTAATTACCTCATCAAAAGCAGTGGAAATTAATCTGGTCATTTCTCCTACATGTCCCTGGCCTCTTGTAGAAAGACTGAGAGGAAGCAAGGTAACTGTTATGCCTTCTTGTCTTGCCACCAGATCACCAATAGTTGTCGCGAGTTCGGTCTTCCCGGATCCCACATCTCCTTCTAGTACAATCAAAGGAGGCCTCCTTAGTAGATTGTTTACCACTTTTTCTAGGTTGGGATAGTATTTCTTTGCCCAGGATTGGATTCCGTTGGGATTAATCAATAATCCTAAAATTTTTGATAATTGCTCTTTATGGTCATCAAGTCCAACCAAAGAATCTAGCCGTTCTTTTATATCAAAGTCCGGATAATCAATTGCTGGTTCAAATAAATTTGTTACTTCACTCATTTCAATAATTTTTTAAACTTGATCTATTTATTGCTTTCCCACCGGAGGAATAAG
>CALGJW010000199.1 GCA_937930025.1 uncultured Saprospiraceae bacterium
ATTTGAAAGGAATAAAAAAGTCATTAGATATCCTTTCCATTTCTGTAGATGTAGCCGAAAATAATACAAAACCACAATTGGATCTAATTGGCTCCTTGAACTATGGTGGAGTAGATGCAGGAAATGGAGCACATCGTTTTCTTACTGCTTTAGGCCAGAGAGAAGGGCGAAATTATCAAGTAGGTGTGGGATTAAGTTATTTATTTCCAGTCAATAATAATTTTGCAGAAGCCAACTTATTGAGTAATCAACTTCAGTACTCCGACCAAGAAATTCAACTTAATAATCAACTTCGTAATATCGAACTAAATGTTAGTATTGCCTACAATAATTTACTGAATAGCATAGAAGCAGTTAAGAAATCAAAGCAGTCTTTAGATTATTATGAGGAAGTTTTTAATAATGAACAATACAAGTTTCAATCGGGGCTAACCACACTGCTTAATCTCATCATTTTCCAGGAGCGATTAACTTTTGCTCAATTGGATTATATCCAGAATCAACAACAGTTCGCTATTGCTATCAGCAATTTGCGCTACGAAACAGGAACATTATTCTCTTCTGATTTTCAAGATTTTACGACCGCAGACAATTCGGGTAATCCTGAAATTTTTTACACATTACCAAGAGAATAATTTTTATTAAAATTTTTAAACCAAAAAAATATGTCAGCTCCAGGATTTTTTAGAAAAGCAGCCTTAGAAAAACTATCTACTCCAGAGAAATTAGATCAGCTAATAAAGATCACGAGCCCTAGAGCTTGGATCGCTTTATTGACGATTGCCATTATGATTACCACCGCCATAAGTTGGGGCATTCTGGGGCGAGTCAAAACAAAAATCAATACTGCAGGAATATTACAAGGGGGAGAAGTGTATGACATTGTTTCCACGGCTCAAGGCCAGTTACTGGATTTGAAAGTAGCTATTGGGGATGATGTAAAAGAGGGAGATGTAATAGCCACTATTGATCAACCCGAAATGATTCAACAAATTGAAGCATCAGAAGCTTCATTGAGAGAAAGAAAGTATGAACTCCAACAACTCATCGCTTTTGGTTCAAAGGATACCCAAATTCAAGATGAGTTAATTCAACAACAACGATTGAGTGTAGAACAACAAATTAAATCTAACGAAAAGAATATCTTGTTTTTAACACAACAATTGGAAACGGACAAAGAATTACTTGCAAAAGGTTTGATCACCAAGCCACAAGTGGTCAATAGCGAACAACAATTGGAGAATGCTCAAAATCAAATTGAATCTTTAAAAGCACAATTGGTTCAAACGAATGCGCAAGAATTAAATACTGGTTTTAATCTGGAACAAAGAAAAACGGTGATTAAACAAAGAATTGCTCAAGAGGAAATGCGCTTGAATCAACTAAAAGATCAGTACGAAACGCGAAGTAGTCTTAAAAGTCATCATAGCGGAAAAGTAGTAGAAGTACTGGCTAACACCGGTGTAGTAGTAGGTGCAGGGACGCCACTTTTTAAATTAAAAAATGAAACAGGAGCCATCGCAAATGATGGAAAAATAAGAGGGGTACTTTATGTGCCTTCACAAGATGGAAAAAAGATAAAAGTTGGAATGGATGCCCTAGTTGTTCCTGCCACGGTTCAACCACAAGAGCATGGTTATATGAAAGCTAAAGTGACGTATGTTTCTGAATTTCCAGTCACCCAACAGGGAATGATGACTTCTATGGGAAATGACCAATTGGTTCAAGGCATATTGAGAATGGGGGCACCATTTGAAGTTTATGTTGAATTTGAACCAAATCAGGATTCTTATAGTGGCTATAATTGGACTTCCGCAAACGGACCAGAAGTTTTAATCAATGCAGGAACCTCTTGTATGGGAAAAATTACGGTTAAGGAAGAACCACCTATTGCTATGGTCATACCTGCTTTAAAGAAGTTTTTTGATCTCTATTAATATAACAACAAAAAAATAACAAGTGATGATAAAGGTCAAAGACAAAAAAGACAAACCAAAAACGGTTCTTGGTAAACGTGTAAAAACACCCACTATCCTACAGATGGAAGGTGTCGAATGTGGTGCTGCTGCATTAGCGATTATTCTTGGTTATCATGGACGACATGTGCCTTTGGAAAAACTAAGAGTGGAATGTGGTGTATCTCGAGATGGTTTAAAAGCGACCAATATCATGAAGGCGGCTCGGTCTTATGGTTTGACCACCAAGGGATATGCAAAGTCTATTGATAATGTAAAGAAGATGAAATTTCCAATCATTATATTTTGGAATTTCAATCACTTCTTGGTATTGGAAGGTTTTACAAAAGATAAAGTTTATCTCAGTGATCCTGCACAAGGAAGGTACCATGTAACGCACCAAGAGTTTGATGATTCTTTTACAGGAGTCGTGATTGACATGGTACCCAACGAAAATTTTGAAAAGGGAAATGAAAAAACGGGGATGCTTCCGTCTTTAGGAAGACGAATCACCAATTCAAAACTAAGTCTTGTTTTTATTATTTTGGCTAGTTTGTTTTTAGTGATCCCAGGTTTGGTGATCCCTTCTTTCACCCAAATATTTGTGGATCAGTTTTTAGTCAATAGTCGGGAGAGTTTTGTGATGCCTTTGCTTTTGGCGATGGGAGGTGTACTATTTATTCATTCTTCTTTGATATTTATCCAGCAGTATTATTTACTTCGCTTGGAAACGAAATTGGCATTGACTACTTCCAGTAAATTTCTTTGGCATATTTTTCATTTACCAACTTCCTTTTTTACCCAACGATCAAGTGGAGACGTCAGTAATCGAGTTTCCTTAAATGATAAAATAGCTCGTTTGTTGAGTGGTGATTTGGCCAATGCGGCTTTGAATGTGGTGGTGGTAATTTTCTATGCCTTGATGATGTTTAGTTATGATGTGGTCTTGACCACGATTGGAATTTGTATAGCGGCCATTAATGTCATTGCACTTCAAATAGTTTCCAAAGCTCGTAAAGATAGTAACCGTAGACTGACTAATGAGAATGGAAAATTGATGGGGAATACCATGTCAGGTATCAGTATGATTGAGACTTTAAAGTCAAGTGGAAGAGAAGGTGATTTTTTTACAACATGGTCTGGACATTTGGCTAAAGTGATGAATGCGCAACAAGAATTAGGGTGGCTTTCTCTCCGATTAAATGTGATTCCACCATTATTAATGTCCGTTAATAATACCATCATTCTAGGTGTAGGTGCGCTACGGGTGATGGATGGAGATATGACCATCGGAATGTTGATTGCCTTCTTATACTTGATGAATAATTTTATTAATCCAGTTAATCAACTGGTGGCCGTAGGAAGTATGCTTCAGGAAACCCAAGGGGATATGGATCGGGTGGATGATGTTTTAAATTATGACGTTTCAGAAGAATTTACAAGAGAAGAAATTCCTTTTGAAGAAACAGAAAAAAAGAAATTGATTGGCTCCTTAGAATTGAAAAACGTAACCTTTGGATACACGCCAACTATGCCCGCACTGATAGAAGATTTCAGTATAAAATTAGCACCAGGAAGTAGAGTCGCATTAGTCGGAGGCTCGGGAAGTGGGAAGTCCACCGTTGCTCGATTGATCTCAGGATTGTACGAACCGTGGGAAGGAGAAATTTTATATGATGGTAAAAAAAGAAGTGAACTTCCTCGTCAGGTACTCAACAATTCAATGGCAGTTATTGATCAGGAAATTATGATGTTTCAAGGCTCTATTAAAGAAAATATTTCTTTCTGGGATCACACGATGCCTGAAAATAATATCATTCAAGCTGCGAAAGATGCCATGATTCACGATGTCATTTCCGGTAGGGCAGGTTCGTATGATAGCGCAGTAGCGGAGAAAGGAACCAACTTTAGTGGCGGACAAAGACAACGAATGGAAATTGCTCGGTCATTATCCCTCAATCCTTCGATTCTATTGATGGATGAAGCAACCAGCGCCCTTGATCCAAAATCGGAAAAAATGGTGATGGATAATATTCGTAAACGAGGTTGTACCTGTTTAATTGTTGCCCACCGACTCAGTACTATTCGAGATTGCGATGAAATTATTGTCATGAAATTTGGGAAAATTGTAGAACGTGGAACACACGAAGAACTAGTCGCAAAGGAAGGCCTTTATTCAGAATTAATCAGCTCCAAATAAAATAGTCAACTATGAAAAATAGACCATCACAAATACAATTAGGGGCCAATAAACCTTTCTTCTTAGATAAAAACGATAGTTTTTGGGTAGTTGCTTCGGGCGAAGTAGAAATTTTCTACGTACAAATAGATCAGGAGAGAAACCTGAAAAGCTCAAGAAATTATCTATACACTGCTAAGAAAGGTGACATTCTCTTTAGTTTAAAAAAAGGAAATGATTTCGATGAATTTTCACTCATTGCGGTAAGCCCTGAATGCAAATTGATTGAAGTTAATAAATCCTATATTGGCAACTTAAACAAACCTCAATTAAGTGATAAAATTGAGCGTTGGATCAATTCACTTTCTCAAACTATTCATCAAGCCAATAAGCCTAAAATTTATCAGGACATCAAAACTTCGGGAGTCCTGAGTCTAAAAAAAGGGGAAATAGCTTATCCTGCTAAAGGACTTTACTGGGCAACTATAAAGGAAGGAAGTCTTGCTGTATTTGGGGACGAAACGGTAGTAGAG
>CALGJW010000200.1 GCA_937930025.1 uncultured Saprospiraceae bacterium
AACAATGCAGTGATAAATAATAATTATATTGGATACCGCGTAATTGAAACAAGTACCAACGAATTCATCATTGTGGGCTGGCGGAGAATGGTAGGAAGTGGTTTAGTTACACTTCAGTTTTTAAAGTTTAGTCAAACGGGGGAATTACTTTTGATCAAAGAAACTTTCCCTACAGGACAGGAAGAGGGAGTATTCCCAGGAGGAATTATTGAATTGGACGGTAATTTTATTGTAGGGGGTATAAAACGAGTGTATGCATTTCAGGTGCTAGCAGGATTAACCCAAGATCGCTATTGGTTTTATAGTTTGGATATTGATGGTAATATTCTTTGGTCTACCGAATACGACGAATGTATTAGCACTGTTGTAAACGCAATCATTCCCAGTGGCGACGGTAATTTTATTGTCTGTGGTGGGGAATCGGAGATTCCTTTTATCGTGGATAACATGTATGTCTCCAATCGAGTTTGGGCTACACTTTCTAAAATTTCGCCAACAGGAGAACGTATCTGGCATAGACGTTATTCAGAAGAAGAATCCAATGCGCGAAGAGATTTATTTAATAATGTAATTATTACGGAGGATAATGGAATCTTGCTCATCGGGGATACCCGAAAAGATTCTACATTCCAAGATTACTGGGTCCTAAAACTAGATAGCATGGGCTGTAAATTCCCTGGTTGTGATAGTTTAAAACCAACTGCTGATTTCTCTTATACAATCGACGATCTTACGGTTAGTTTCAAATCTGAAAGTCAGGGTGAGATTGAAAATTATTTATGGCAATATGGACGTGTTTTTATCGAGGATTTTGTTGAAGAGCCGATTCATACTTTTTTAGATACTGGAAGCTATGAGATTTGTTTGCAAGTAGCGAATGATTATGGAAAAGATAAGGTTTGTAAAACTATAGATCTATTGACGACTGGTACTAGTACTCCGAAGGCGTTACTTGACATCAAACTATTTCCGAATCCAAATGAGGGGCTGTTCTTTGTTGAAATTCCTGATATGTATACGATTAAGAATGTACAAGTATTTGACATGAGTGGGAATATTATTTATTTTGAAAAACAAACGAATAATAATTTATTTGAAATTGATATTTCGGAGGCTGCTGCTGGGACTTATATTATTCGGATTGAAACTGAGGAGGGGGAGTTTGTGGATAAGGTGGTTAGGAGGTAGCTGGGAGCGGTAACTGGGTGTTGGTCGCTGGGTCGAATGTATTGTGAGTCGAAAAGATTTTGAAGGTTGAGGGGTTTAGAGGTTGAAAGGTCTAGGTCGAATGGACGGTGAATACTGGGGACTGGGGGTTGGGGACGAATGTTCGGTGAGTCGAATTTATTTCGAGAAGGGTTCTGGGCGCTGGGCTTTTTGCATAGGGCAATGGGTCAGGCCCCATTGAAAATTACAGTATGGTGAGTCGAATATATTGTGAAGGGGGATTCTAGTCTATAGTCTGAAAAAAGGAGAATATATTTTTCCCGTATTTCCGGTCTTCTTGAAAATTAGGATGACTTTCGAAGCTGGTAGCTTTATCATGCTCTACGACCAATAATCCGTCTTTTTTTAGGAGTTCAAATTTGAAAATTTCATCGGGAATAGTCTGAATTTTTGGTAAATCGTATGGTGGACCAGCGAAAATGTAATCGAATATTTTTGGGGTGGTTTTGATGAACTTGAAAACATCGGATCTTACTATGCGTAGGTTGTCTTCTACCTCCAAGGTTTTACTAGTCTGAGTTGCGAATTTTACACAGCCGATGAATTGATCTACGTAGGTGACATCTTCGCAGCCTCTTGAGATGAATTCATAGCTATGATTTCCGGTGCCACCAAATAAGTCTAACACTACAAGGTCTTCAAAGTCTAAACGGTTGTTTAGCATATTGAATAATCCTTCCTTGGCAAAGTCAGTGGTAGGTCGTGTTGGCCATTTGGTTGCCGGCGGATAGAATTTTCGTCCGCGAAATTTTCCTCCGATTATCCGCATAGCTGCATGGCCATTAGTTCAAAATCGTAGTGCGCTGGAAAAATATCTATGTATCCGTCCATAGTCAATTCATTTCCAGGAACTGTCCAGTTGATGTTTCGGATGTAGCGATAGAGTTTATCGTAAATCAATGAATTGGCATCCAACATTCCGGACAAGGACAAATGATTTTTCTCAGGATCTAATTTATATTCTTGAAAAACCTGTAATACGAAATATAAGAAGTCATTGGGATTTTTGAATTCAAAGTCTCCTGAATATTTGAGTTTTCCTTCTTCAAACAAAAAGGTGTAGGCCAGATTATGATCAACATGAACATAAATCAATGGAGCTGCTTTCTCACTTGCAGTTCGTGAAATGTATTCTATAAAAGCTGTGGTCCTATGTTTAAAATTTGCTCCTGGGAAATAATCAGATAATTGATCCTTTAGTTCACTTTCAATCATATGTATGTTACGACCAGAAAGGCTGGCTACTTCATCTATCCAAAATACACTTGTCTTTAGATCAGTATCTTTGGCAGGCAAGTATGCTTCAGGGTATCTATGATCAAATAATTTTTCAGGAACTAGGACACTAGGTCTTCCTCCAAATCCAATGTTCACTTTTGTGAAAATTGATTTCAGCAGGTTATCATTATTTATCGTCGCAAGGCATTCTTGCAGTTTACTTTCTGTCGTTAACCGATAAACGCGAAGTCCAACTAATTCGGCATTTCCATTAAAAATGGCAAAAGAAAACCCGTCATTGGAAATAATCAATGACAGGTCTCTTCTTATTTTATCATGAACGGAATAAGATTCCGCTAAATATTCTCGATCAATTATTCCCAATTACCGGAGGTGTTTGGTGCATTTCTATCTCCAAACTTCATAAATCGGCTTGGATCATAGGAGTCGTCGTACTTTTTATACGTCGCATCAGCGAATTTACCCATGAATTTTTCCTGCTCAATACCTACTTCTACAACATGTACAAGCGTACTTTGGTACGTTAAAGTATCGGCAAATATTGAAAATTCTGTTCCAGCTGGAGAATAGGGAACAAATCTTAAGGAGTCTAATGGTAAACTAAGCTCAGTCACTTTATCAATAGCATTGACATAAGAAGTATCGTATCTAATTGCTTCAGTATTAGAAGGATCATCAGGATCTCCAAAAACTGAAATTGTTGGAATACGTCCGTTTCTGAGCACAGTATTCAATGAATCAAAGGATGGAGCGAATCCACCAGTTATTTCACGATGAATTTCTTGAGCCATTCGAACCTGCTTCAATCGGTTCTCGACAGCACGTTCTCTCTTGTCCAATTCTGCCTTAAATAGAATTGGTTCTCGGATACCACTGATCAGTACCCACACAAATAATCCGATAAGCGCCACGAGGGCTAAATTGATTCCTAATCTCATAGAGGTTTAGCATTTCGTTTGGTATTCGCAATAATACTATTTTTTCCCAAAATGGGCTGAGTCTTTCGGGTAGAATTTACCGTAATTATGGTATTTCTTATAGAATGATGAAGTCCAGCTGGAGATTGGTGTGTGAAAGTAGGATAAAAAGAGGAAGTTAAAGACAAATTGCGCTTTGTGGAAATGTTGGCCAACTTGAGTTAAATAAACGCAATTGCCTGAAATTTAGCTAGTTACGTGCTGGTCTCCAATTAGGCATTCTCCAGAATATCCAGCCCCTTCGTCTACTATAAGTTTTCTAGCGATTATTTTGCCATTCACATTGGCCGTGGAATGCAAATGAAGTTTTCCATTCACTTTTAGCTCACCTGTGATAGAACCCTCAATAGAAGAATCATTGCAGATTACTTTTCCAGTGATGTTACCAGAGGCACCCATCACCAGTTTTTTCTTACAATTAATATCTCCGACCACGTTACCATCAATACGAATATTCTCTTCAGCCACTAGGTCACCCTCAATACTAGTCCCTTTCGCAATTATGCATAGAATTCCATTGGGAGGATTACTATCTTTGTTTTTGTTTTGGGAAGCGCTTTTTTTATCAGTTTTACCAAACATTTCAGTCACTTTTAAAGGTTAAAGGGTTTTATGGCAGTGAACTTGTTGGCGATAGAATCATCTTGTGATGATACTTCTGCTTCGGTAATTAGAGATGGAATCGTTTTGAGCAATGTAGTTGCTAATCAAGCAGTCCACCAACTATACGGTGGAGTTGTACCGGAGGTTGCATCAAGGGCTCATCAGGAGAACATTCTTCCTGTAGTCTCAGCAGCATTAAAAAAGGCGAACGTCAAACCAGAAGAATTAAACGCGATAGCTTTCACAAGAGGACCGGGCCTCATAGGTTCCTTGATTGTAGGGGTTTCTTTTGCCAAAGGGATGGCTTTAAGCTTAGGAATTCCAATGATTGAAGTAAACCATATGAATGCTCATGTGCTAGCTCATTTCGCGGAAGATCCAAAACCCGCTTTTCCTTTTCTTTGCCTTACTGTGAGTGGCGGACATACGCAAATTGTTTTGGTAAAAGCCGACGACGATATGACCGTTCTAGGTAAAACGATTGATGATGCTGCCGGAGAAGCTTTTGATAAAACGGGAAAATTATTGGGACTTCCCTATCCTGCTGGACCAATCATAGATAAGAAAGCTCAACTAGGTGAACCAACGATTGTGTTCCCAAAGCCAAAAGTAGCAGGACTAAACTTTAGCTTTAGTGGGTTAAAAACTTCCATTCGATATTTTTTGCAAAAGCAACGGGATGAAAATCTAAATTACATTGAAGAAAATATGAATGACATTTGTCGTTCCGTTCAGGATAGAATCGTTTCTGTATTATTGGAAAAATTGGAGACCGCAGCAAAGCAAACAAGCATTAACGAAATAGCCATTGCAGGAGGTGTTTCGGCTAATTCGGCCTTAAGAAGTGGCTTGACCGATTTAGGAAATAAAAACGGATGGAATACTTATATCCCTGCCTTTCAATATTGCACCGACAATGCTGGAATGATTGGTGTAGCTGCGTATTTTAAATATTTGAAAGCAGACTTCGTTGGTCATGAGGTAATGCCAAGTGCAAGGATTTAGGCGGTACTAAAAAAGCCCGAGATAATTATCTCAGGCTTTTCAAATCAAATATGTGGTGTATTAAAACTCGTCAATTAATTTCTTTTTCATTGCTTGAAATTCATCCTCGGTAATCACTCCAGATTCTTTCAAACTTCCTAGCTCCTTAAGCTTAGTGATGACATCAACTTGATCGTTATCATCCATAGGAGGTGGCGGAGTTACGATGATTTCCTCTTCGTCAGAAATAGCTTCAGCTGTAGCATCGTTAGTTGCTTCATAAGGTTCAGAAAAGTTAGGATCATCCTGCGCTTCCTTTTGCCAATCTTTCACAACTGTTTTACCTTTTTCGAATTTCTCTTGGTAGTATTTCTTAACTCTATCTACATCGAAATCAAGGATAGTCCCACCGGATTCAAAATGTCGTTTAAAAACTTCCCCTAAGGCATAAGTAGATGCACCTGCAAAAAGAGCTACAGGTATACCACCCAAGATACCTAAGCCCGGAATTAATTTTATCAATGATCGAGCTCCAATTCTGGCCAGCGTACTAGAAGTTAAAGAAGTCACCAAGGCTTTTCCTTGTGTCTCTTGATAATCTATATCGTACACTTTACATAACTGCTTGATCATATCTACTTGCAATGCACTCACTGCAAAAATATCAGCGATTAGTATAGGAATCATTCCGGCTCCCATGGACCAAATTACGTGATTACGTATTATGGTATCAGCATGCTTATTTTGACCAGAGTCTGAGTTGCTCATAACTTTCTTTTTAATTTGTTTGAAAACCTTCTTTGCCATTTTCTTTTTAACGAACATAGAACTAATGTAAGAATAGAATGGGCTTAAGTTCTATAATTATCGACTTGAGCGGCAAAAATTACGACGATTTCTATTTTATGGCAGTTATAAAGGAGTAGAACCATAGATTTTGTTCTAGCGCTTCAAACTGCCTAATGGAACCTACCTGATTGGCATGTTGCGTTTTTGAACGAATCCCAATGGCAGTTAAAAACCTTCCAAATAGTAACCAATTAGAGGCGTTTCGATGAAGGTTTTTGAGGGAAACACGCATATTCTTTGTCACATCTTTTATAATGACCTCCTTAAATCCACTAGCACTTGCATTAGCCAAATGTTCTTTTTCCGAATCAAGGTCTTTGATGGCCCAGGTCTTTAGCCAACTGTTCAACAAAGCTTCTTGCTTTTTCTCCAAGGGTCTTTTTGTTCTAAGGTAATCGGCAACAATGAGTCTTCCTCCTGGTTTTAGAACTCGATGGGCTTCCTTATAAAAATCTATTTTTTGTTCCGCATGACATTGGCTTTCTAGTGCCCAAACCACATCAAAAGATTCATCCTCGAAATCAGTATTGCAAAAATCTGCTAGTTTAAACGCTACTTGCTGTTCTAACTTCAAGACCGCTCTCTGCTTGAGACAATCATCTATTTGACTTTGAACAGGTGTTATGCCGATACAGGTCGCCTTTCTATTCATAGCTAACCAAAAGCT
>CALGJW010000201.1 GCA_937930025.1 uncultured Saprospiraceae bacterium
TAGCGCACCTTGTTCGTTATTTCAAGTAGAACTGAGAACAGATCCTGGAGCCGCTGCATTAGCAGTTAAACAAGCCATCTTGGATGGAACCGATAAATTTTCAGCGCTTGCGCCCTATACTAAGACCAGTGGTCGCCTGAATGTTTGGAAGGCCTATATCGAACTGGCCAAGAAATATGCTCTGCCAGGTAAGCCACTTTCCCTATTACTTTATCCCAATCCAACGGATGGAATTTTGACCTTAGAATTGGAGGCCCAGAATCCCAAGTATCAGAAACTAGAAATCATTGATAATTTAGGCAGAATTGCTGCTTTAGAGGAGATTCCGGCGTTTTGTGTTGAAAACAAGTACACACTAGACCTAAGTCACTTACCACAAGGGTTTTATACATTAAGAATCTTTGACGGGGAGGAAACTTCCATCCAGACGATAATTATTTTTTGAATTCTGAAAAATCACTTGGCATAAAAGGGAAATAACTGTATCTTTGCACCCCGAAAGGCCTCAAAAAGCTGAGGTTCTATTAAATGGTCATTTGGGGCTTGTCCTAAATAGCTATTATTCATAAAAAATTGACTTCGTAGCCCCTTAAGTATTGAACTACAAAGTTCCTTCTTGGAGACAAACGAAGTTAGAATAAATGGCTTCGTAGCTCAACTGGATAGAGTACTTGACTACGAATCAAGCGGTTGAAGGTTCGAATCCTTCCGAGGTCACTAGTTTTTAAAAAAAGTAACGACATGTCAAAAGTCTGTCAACTAACAGGA
Organism: uncultured Saprospiraceae bacterium; assembly: GCA_937930025.1. Lineage (GTDB taxonomy): Bacteria > Bacteroidota > Bacteroidia > Chitinophagales > Saprospiraceae > JABDJM01. Next base: position 769 of record CALGJW010000201.1, read on the forward strand.
AAGCGTCCGATTTCTGGGAACAATGTTTCTCACTCTAATCGTAGAACGAAAAGAAGATTTGAGCCGAATTTGCAGAAAAAGCGCTTTTTCATTCCTGAAAATGGGAAATGGGTAACGCTAAGGATTTCTACGAAAGCAATAAAGTGCATCAACAAATTAGGAATCTTCGCTTATTTAAAGAAATTAGAGCGTGCAGGGGTAAACACTGGCGTAAAACTATAATTACTAAGCATAAGACATTATGGCTAAGAAAAGCAAAGGCAATCGAACTCAAATAATCTTGGAATGTACCGAGCATAAAGCAACGGGACAGCCAGGGACAAGTCGATATGTCACTCAAAAGAACAAGAAAAATACTCCTGAAAGATTGGAATTAAAGAAATATAACTCCATCTTGAGAAAGTACACTGTACACAGAGAGATTAAATAATAAATAAAATCCTATATCATGGCTAAAGTATCGAAAAACTCCAGAGTCGGAAAAAGAGCAGCAAACGCTGGATCAGGTCGTGACTTTGTAAAAGTTATCAAAAGCGTCAAAGACCCTGTTTCAGGGAAGTATTCTTATAAGGAAGTTATGCTTCATAAGGATGGCGTAAAGGAATTTTTCGCAAAAAAATAATCCAAAAATACTTGGATTCAAAAGGCTTTCCATAACAGGAAGGCCTTTTGTCGTTTTACCCTACCTCCTTCAAAACTTATAGCCCTTTACTCCGTTTTATTCTCGACATTTTAAAACAAGAAATCCCAACAACCAATTATCTTTAGCCTCGCTAGCATTGCGAATACACATAATTACAAGCATGAGCTTTTTTAAGAAATTTTTTGGTAAGGAAAAAAAAGAGGAATTAGACAAAGGCCTCGAGAAAACGAAAACAGGAATCTTTTCCAAGATTTCCAGAGCCATAGCCGGGAAGGATAAAGTCGATATTGAAGTTTTAGATGAATTGGAAAACATCTTGGTGAGTTCTGATGTCGGAATTGATACTACCGTTAAGATTATCGAACGAATAGAGGCAAGGGTCGCAAAAGACAAATATGTTGGTACTAAAGAATTGAATGATACACTCCGTGATGAGATTGTTCAAATGCTTGCGGAGAACGAAAAAGAAGAATTACAAGATTGGTTGCCTTCTGATGCTACCCTACCCTACATACTTCTGGTTGTCGGAGTAAATGGAGTTGGAAAAACAACAACCATTGGTAAGCTAGCCTATCAATTCAAACTCCAAGGAAAGAAAGTAGTCTTGGGAGCAGGAGATACGTTTAGGGCAGCCGCTGTTGACCAGTTAGGAATATGGGCGGAGCGTGTAGGATGCGATTTTTTCAACAAAGGAATGAATACCGATCCAGCGGCCGTAGCTTATGAAACGGTGCAATATGCCATTAACAATAACTGCGATGTGGCCATCATCGATACAGCCGGAAGATTGCATAACAAGATTGGCCTGATGAAGGAGCTGACTAAGATTAGAAACTCAGCCAATAAAAAATTGGATGGTGCGCCCCATGATGTAATGTTAGTTTTAGATGCTACCACGGGCCAAAATGCCATTGAGCAAGCTAAGGCATTTACTGCCGCCACCGAAGTGAGTTGTTTGGCTTTGACCAAGTTGGATGGTACAGCCAAAGGTGGAGTTGCCATTGGTATTTCAGATCAGTTCAAAATTCCAATCAGATATATAGGAGTGGGAGAAGATATTGACCAATTGCAGATTTTCAACAAAAAGGTTTTTGTTGAGCGATTGTTTGAGAAATAATTAAAGTCGATTTCATTCAAAAAGGGAACTATTGCTTAGCGATGGTTCCCTTTTTTATTTTACCCTAAAGTCTCATATTTCGAGAAAAATAAATACCGAATCTCATATTTCGAGACAAAAGAACCCTGCTCTACCCATAACTTTGAAATATAATTACTGGAGACCATAGGTATCCAGTTGTAATCCTTCACCAAATTTAAATTTTATGATTCATCTTAGAAGAAATTTTACCGGATTAATTGCCATCTTTTTAATCTTTTCATTTCTGGGTACGGGCTGTGTGAGCATACAATCAAACTTTGCCAAGTCTACATATGTTCCAAGCTTTGAGCATAAAAATCAATTGGATGTGAATGCGGAGATCAATACAAATAGCATGATCTCATTGGATGCCAATTATTCAATTACTGACAATTTATATATTTCAGCTTCAGCTGGTTTCGGAGCGAAATCAAATGGAGGTGCTTTATTTAGTTCAAGGCAATCGGATGAAGAAAAAGATTTTAGAATCGGTGCTGGATTTTATGATCTCGGCGATTCCGGCTTTGGTTTAAAGTTAGAAACTGGAACACGTAACAACACTATTTTCCGAAGAACCTTTGACTACGATTTAACTCGAAATGAAAAAATTAGAATGATCGGTCTAACACCAAGCTATACCTTCAAATTTAAAAAACTTGATTTAGGCATAGGAGCGAATTTTAAATTTGAAAAAACCATTTATGATAATTTTGAGTTTTCAAAAAATGAAGACCCTTTGGATTACACTTATCCTGAATTCGCCGAAGATCAACAAATGGATCTATTTGTAAACTTTCGAATCAAAATGAGCAATGGGTGGAGTACATCTATTAAGCCAGCCTATCTTTTTTCCGGGGCTGAATCCCTTCTATGGGATATAAATGGAGGTTCTTTATTTTTTAATAACACCCAACGATTTAGAATAAACCTTGGAATGAGTAAGCGATTTGGAAAATAGAATTCATGTTTGATTCGAAGTCTGGAAAATACATGGCTTTAATAAACACCAAATTGTGAGATCAATTCAACTCCAATTTAAAAAATAAAATTATGAAAAATTTAAATCGTTCTTTTTATCTTTTTTCACTAATCATTTCTACGTTTCTTATCTTTCCAAGCATTCAACTATCGGCTGTTAATTCTCAGAATAATAAGTCCGTAGAAGTAGTCGAAATTCAAAAAACAACAAAAGATAACAAAACCAACAAGAGGCTTCAACGCAAGATTAATCGTTTTGATAAAAAAATAGAAAAATTAAAAAGCGGTCAAAAAAGAAGCACAAAAAAGACCCTAATCATTATTGGAGCAGTATTACTTCTTTTAGGAATTATCTCACTAATCGCAATTTCCTTCACCGCCGCTTCATTTTCGGGATTGTTAAGCGCCTTACTATATTTGATATTGGGAATCACACTGGGGATTGCGGGCTTTGTGACTTTACTAATAGGTCTAGCAACAAAAAAGTCTTTACAAGAAAACTAGGACAAAGTAACTAGCGTAGATTAATTCAACGCTAATATTTAAAAACTAAAAATCAATATTATGAATTTTTCAAATTTTCAAATTTACTTTAAAGGAATGTTTATTGTAATGATTTCATTCTTCTTGGGAAATGGAAAAATGATCGGCCAAGCCACTTTTTCTCGGACACCATATTTACCCAACATTGAAAAGAAAAATGATTTTGACCTCGGAGTCGGAGTTGATATAGGATCGGCAATTAATGGCAACATTTTAACTTCGTCGAATATTAGTTTTGCTGTTTCTGACCTAATTTATATTTCTGGAGGATTAAATTATGGGCAAGGAAAGGACAAATTTAATTTTTTGTCAGCTCCTAAGCTTGATACTAAGTCCTTTCTTGAATTAAAATTGGGTGTTGGATTACACAATATCAACAACACTGGATTTGGGGTAAGACTAGATGCGGGTATTCAAAAAGGCAAAACTGATTTCGAGTCCAGTGGTTTTTGTGGCTTAGGTCTATTTGAGTCTAGAGGATGTACAACGCAAATTTCTTCAAGCCAAAACAAATATTTGGTGACTTCCATAACACCTTATTACGAATGGAAAAAAAGAATAGTTGATTTGAGTGTTGGTCTAGAATATAAAAATGCTAACCTTTTGGATGAAGTTTTTAGTGAATCAACCAACACCTCTTCACATTCCGCAGCGAAAAGAAACAATTTCGCTACAGTATTTGCTAACGCAAGAGTCAAAATGGCTGATGGTTGGAGTTTGAATGTTTCACCCTCCTACCGACATGATTTTCTAAATCCCGCGAATGATGCATTTTCGATTTTTAACAATGTAAACTTAAGCATGGGGATATCTAAAAAATTCCAAATAGGAAAAAAGCAAGGGGCCAAAAATATATTCTAAGCTAAAGTTGTTATGAGAAAAGGAAACTTTGACTATGTCTTAGTTTCCTTTTCTCTTTTACCTATTGCATATAATATTTATCGCAACAAAGTAACATCTCCTCTAAAAACTCGATCAGAACCATCGAAGAAATTAACGGTTGCGATATAAATATAAACCCCAGATGGCGCGTTTTGATTTTTAAACCTCCCGTCCCAACCAAGCATTTGCGTAGGTTCCACATTTTTTTCCTCATATACCATCTCACCCCATCGATTAAAAATCCTAAAGGAAACTAGTTCTGTTGCGCTTTGATCAAAGAATAATTTAAAGATATCATTCGTACCATCTTCGTTCGGAGAAAAAGCATTGGGTTCAAAAGAACTTTTCGAATCATCTACATAAACGGTAATGCTTGCTTCTGAAACACAACCATCAAGAGAAAAAGCGGTTAATTCAAAAGTTGTATTCGTGATTGGTTTTACAGTTTGTAAGAGACAAGAATCGCAAAGCAAATCATAAGTGGAAGACCAAGAAAAACTATCGATACTTGCATTAGACTGCGGTATTAACGTTGTGCTATCTCCATAGTCAATTTCTATATCTTCGGTAAAAAATACTTGAAACTCTATTTCGTTGTCAATGATGACTTGCTGTGAAGATTCACAACCAGTGGCATCCATGACATGAATCAAATAACTTCCCGCACCAAGTATTTGAAAAAAAGTGTCTTGCGAAAATACCTGATTGTTTAGGGCAAAAGAATAGGGTTCAACCCCGCCTGTTACTCCTTCAATATTAATTGATCCGTTGTTTAAACCTAAACAGCTGGCGTCATCTATCGTCAAATCTATTTCAAAAGTAAGTAGTTCTCGGTCAGCAATGACTAGTGAATCACAACCAACAACATTAGTAAGCCAGATGGAATCAATTCCCACAAGCTGTGGATCACAAGTCACATCATTCAAAAAAGTTGTATCGCTTTTTAAATAAGAAAGGGTTTCAATTACAATCGAATCACAACCAGCAATATTAGTATGCCAGACTGAATCAACTCCAACGAGTTGTAGATCACAGGTCGTGTCATTCACATATATTGTATCACTTTCTAAATAGGAAGTGGTTTGAACTACAATGGAATCACATCCGAATTGGTTAATCAAATTATAAACCATAGTTACAGTATCAAGAGGATTACAGCTTTGATCCACAACAAAGAAGGTATCCGGAACTATTGGATCTGCCTTAAGTTTTACAATCCAAACATCCTGTGGTCCTAGACTTGGTTCAGATCGATCACCAGTGCCGTTGGATATACTTATGCCTCCCAAAATATATCCACCGTCAAATGATCTTTTGAAATCATACAATAAATCAACATCGTCTCCACCATAAGTCTCATCCCAAATTTTATTACCTAAGGCATCTGTTTTCAAAATCCAATAGTCGTGGTTACCCTCGAGGTTACCTGTTTTATTTCCGGAAACTGGAGAACGTGAAAAACCACCCAAAAGCAATTCACCGCAACTGGTTTCAAAAACCTGGGTGCATTCCTCTTTTAGGTTACCACCATAGTTTTGTTGCCATAATATATCTCCTGCCGGATCAACCTTCATGATCCACATATCTTCCAATCCAAAACTAACAGTGGTTTTGTTTCCAGTCGCATCAGATTTTGACCAACCTGCGAGAATGACATTCTGATCAGCAGAGACAATTATATTTCTGATCTGATCCCAGGAATCACCTCCATAGGTGCGATCCCAAAGTTTATTTCCATTGCTATCAATTTTCACCAACCAATAATCAGATCTCCCCGGACTAAAAGTAGGTTCAGACTTATTGCCGGTTGCACCTGATTCCGAATAGCCCCCTAAGTAAAAACTACCATCTGCGGCTTCATCCATTCCTTGAATAACATCTCGAACAAGTCCTCCAAAAGATTGATCCCAAAGTTGATTACCAACGGCATCTATTTTAACCACATAATAATCTTGCTCCCCATAATTCACAGCGGTCTTAGTTCCAGAGATTGGTGAGTCAGAAGAACCACCAAGAATATATCCACCATCAGCCGTTTCTTGGATATGATATAATTCTTCATCCCCACTACCCCCATAAGTTCTTTCCCACAAAATTATTCCAACTGAATCTAACTTAACGACCCAAAAATCATCAGTGGAAATATCTCCATAATTGTTTTCGGACTTATCTCCACTTGCAGGAGATTTCGAAAACCCTCCAACTATATATCCGCCATCCGTAGTTTGCTGAATTTCTTGGGCTGATTCAAAATCAGATCCACCGACTCTTCGATCCCAAACTTTGATACCGTCTGAATCAACCTTTACGATCCAATAATCCCCTGCTCCATTTGTAGGTTCCGTAATATCAGAACTAGTTAACTCAGATGAAGGTGATGTACAAGCATATACAAATCCTCCATCAAGGGTTGGTTGTAAACAGCGCAATTCTTCATATCCTATACCACCAAGGGCATCTTCCCATTCGATGGCCGATTGAGCCATCAATCCATTTGAAAAAAAAGAAAAAACTAAGAAAGCTAAATACAGAGGGAACTGTATAGCCGAATGGCAAAGTAAGCCATGGAAAAATCTGTTTGATTTTTCAAAGTTCATAGGATTGAGATAACAATTTAATTTGTCATTCTGATTTGGTTGGAGCATTATTCTCTTAAAATCAGAATTACATTCAATTATTAAAAGTAGTAAATAATAGTCTCTAAAAAAAAATGATTCTTTGAAAAAGCTATAAATATTGGATTACAACGAACCGTTATTGTATTTGGAATCATCTAGGTGATCTTAAATATACAAGAGTCTATACCTTAACATTTCTCAAGCCATTATAAAAGACCAGCTTGCACAATGAAAAGAAAAGGGAACCTTGACAGTCTCAAAGTTCCCTTTTCTTTTCATTGGAAAGTTTTAATCCAACTTCAATACTTCCAAAAATGCTTTCTGCGGTACTTCTACATTTCCAATCTGCCGCATCTTCTTTTTACCTTTCTTTTGCTTTTCTAAAAGCTTTCGTTTTCGAGAGATATCACCTCCATAACATTTCGCGGTAACATCCTTTCTAAGAGCTGATATTGTCTCACGTGCTACAACCCTAGCTCCAATCGAAGCCTGAATAGCAATTTTGAATTGTTGTCTTGGTAAAAGTTCTTTTAATTTTTTACAAATCTTTCTTCCGAATGCCTCCGCTTTTGATCTATGAACCAAAGCAGAAAGCGCATCGACTGGTTCTCCATTCAAGAGAATATCTGACTTGACTAAGTCCGACTGTCGATAATCCAACGGAGTGTAATCAAAGGAAGCATATCCCCTAGAAATTGATTTCAATCGATCATAAAAGTCAAAAACAATTTCCGCAAGCGGTAGGATAAAATTCATTTCAATTCTCGTAGTTGAAAGGTAAGTTTGCTTAGTCATGTTGCCTCGTTTTTCCAAACATAGCGTCATAATTGAACCTACATACTCGGGCTTGGTAATTATTTGTGCTTCGATGTAAGGTTCTTCGACAAATTCCAAAACGGATGGATCAGGCAAATCTGCTGGTGTCTTTACAATAAATTTTTCCGAATTTTTCTTTCTGGACTTTGCGTAGTAGGTAACGTTAGGAATTGTTGTAATCACATTTTGATTATACTCTCTATCCAATCTTTCCTGAATTATTTCCAAATGAAGCATCCCTAGAAATCCACAACGAAAGCCAAAACCTAATGCCATGGAACTTTCAGGTTCAAATGTCAAAGAAGCATCATTCAACTGCAATTTTTCTAAAGAATCTCTTAGGTCTTCAAAGTCATCATTATCCACTGGAAATATTCCTGCAAACACCATTGGCTTTACATCTTCAAAACCATCAATAGCTACATCACAAGGATTCGCTACCGTTGTAATAGTATCTCCCACTTTAATCTCTTTGGATACTTTTATTCCGGTAATGATATATCCTACATCTCCACAGCGCACTTCTTTTTTAATGATCTGATTTAGTTGTAGGATACCAATTTCATCAGCGGCATACTCTTTACCTGTGTTTACGAATCTGACTTTTTCCCCTTTTCTCAATACTCCATTCATGATTCTATAATAGGCAATTACTCCTCTGAATGAATTAAATACGGAATCAAAAATAAGTGCTTGTAAGGGTGCCTTAGGGTCACCTTTGGGAGCAGGAATTCGATCCACAATTGCATTCATAATATCTTGAACACCAACTCCAGTCTTACCACTAGCCAAAACTACATCTTCTGCATTACATCCAATTAAATCTACTACTTGATCCGTGACTTCTTCTATCTCTGCAGATTCCATATCGATTTTATTCAAAATCGGAATGATTTCTAAATCATTTTCAATTGCTAAATATAGATTTGAAATTGTTTGAGCTTGAATCCCTTGGGTGGCATCTACCAATAATAGTGCTCCTTCACAAGCGGCAATGGAACGGGAAACCTCATAGGAAAAATCCACATGTCCTGGAGTATCGATTAAATTGAAGGTATAGGTCTCTCCATCGGTATGTGGATAGTAAAGCTGAATAGCGTGACTCTTGATGGTTATTCCTCTCTCCCGTTCGATGTCCATATCATCTAAAGCCTGATTTTGCATATCCCGCTCAGAGATGGTTTTTGTAAACTCTAACAAACGATCGGAAAGGGTACTTTTTCCATGATCGATATGTGCAATTACGCAAAAATTCCTGAAGTTCTTCATACGCGGCAAATATACGACAAACCCTATCCAGTTGTTCTGAGAATCGATGCGATTTATACACTTCTTTACAATAAAATGGCCGGAACAGAATTTTCTGACCGGCCATGCTTATGTATGAAACTTAAAAAAAACGCTTTGCTTGGAATGACTACTTTGGTTGAATAGTTTTAGTTAACCAATGAATCATTAAAAAGATAAAGGCTTTTTACCATTTTTTCAAGGTAAAAGTCCTCCTTCGATAAAATTCGCCCTAATAATTGGATTCTTTTAAGAAAATGAGGGTTAATTTTGCATATCAGGCAGCAAAAGCATTTAAAACCCGTTGAATAAGTAGTAATTTACCAAATAACACCAGTGCTTCAAATGAACAGCAAAGGGCTTTATATTCTATTAATTTTCATTATCACAATGAGTTCTGCTTGTGACCGAAAAGACGCACAGATTGTTATTGCGGAAATTCGCACGAATGAGCAGCTTTTACTTGAATTCCGAGAACATTTCGATCTTGATGGGCAAGTAAAGATTATAGCAAAGATAGGAACTACTGAAACCTATGAATGCGATAGAGGTTCATTGCGAAATACGGTAGTTCGAAATGGGATTGATGCTATTCTCATAAATGTTATTGGATTGGACTTTCCGCCAGCTGGAGAATGTGAAAGACAGGATATAGCAGCCGCCGAAATCAATCTTGGTTCCCTTGAATTAAACAAATCTTACGAGTTACAAATTTCTTTGTTAGATGAAATCAAAGCGATTGGAAGCATCATAATCAATGGTGACAGAATTAAAATATCCATGCCTTCAGATGCAGAAGAAAATGGAATCCTTGTAAAATCCAATGAGGTAAGAAAAGTTCCAGGAAATGTAGTTTGGGGATTTATTGATGACGAAGGAATCAATTCAGATACCACATTGTTTCATTTCATTAATCAAATAGAAGGCTTCGGATCTCCAGTTGACTATATTGGTGAATTTGGCCATTTTCAAATAGAGCAAGATGGAACAGCTCAAATTTATGATTTTGAAAAAAGAGTGGCTACTCAGCAAAATCAAGGATTCGCTATTCACTTCGATGGAGACTTTCAAGAAATTAGAGATCTAATTGACAATGAATATTGTCTTGGCGAAAATAGAATCAGAATTTTCAATACGAACGGAGAAATAATTAGCTGCAATTAAAGTTCGAAGTTATATCCATTTGCAGTAAATGCCTCATACTTCTGTTTATCAAATTTGTAAAGTCTAGCAGGACGGTGCGCCACTCCTTCTTGCGTTTCTTTTAAATCTACCAGCAAATTCATGGATAGAATTTTCTTTCTGAAATTTCTTTTATCCAATGTCACTTCTAAAATTGCTTCGTATAGATGCTGCAATTCTGTCAATGTAAACTTTGGCGGTAACAGCTCGAATCCTACTGGGTAAGTTCTCACTCGCCTTTTCAAACGATTAAAACAAGCCAGCAAAATATCTTTGTGATCAAAGGCTAAGTTTTTCAATTTTGAGACCGAATGCCAACTTATTTCTTCTGCAATTGAAGAAGGCTGGAATTGATTGTATTCATCAATTTTTACTAGCGAAAAATAGGCAACGGTAATTACCCTACCCGATGGGTGCCGATCCACTTTACCAAAGGTTTCTACTTGCTCAAGATATACGTGTCGAAGACCGGTGATTTCCATTAATACCCGATATGCCGCAGAATCTAGATCTTCATTCTGATACACGAAATAGCCAGGTAAACCCAGCATATCCTTGTAGGGTTCTTCATTTCTTTTTATCAGTAAAACCTTTAGATCCGCTTCATCGAATCCAAAAATAACATTGTCTACGGTAAAGGCAGATTTAAAAAAATTGTCTAGTACAGGCATTGGTTAGGTTTGCAATCTACCTGAAAATTAGGAATATCTAGTGGGCTATGCAAACTAGGCGCGATACAAGACATAAAAAGACAAATAAATCTTCTTGACAGGTGCTTTTAACACCTTATAACGCTATTTTTGTAGCTGATTCTATGAATCGTAATTAATATTGACATATCTAAAAACCTAAATTAAGATGAAAAAGTTATTAGTCCCATTTTTACTACTTTTTACTAGCCTCTTCTGTACCGCTCAGGTTGTTATCAATGAACTTCTTGCTATTTCTGATTCTATCGGTGGTATCACTGATGAATATGGAGAATATGACGATTGGGTAGAGTTATACAATAACGGTGGATCTACTGTAGATCTTAGTGGTTATTTCATTTCTGACGACAGTACTCTACCAATGAAATGGATGATTCCTTCAGGAACCACTATAGCAGGGTCTGGATATTTAATTATTTGGACGGATAAGGATGAAAATAATGGGCAAGTACCACTGCACACCAACTTTAAACTTTCTGGAGCTGGGGAAACGGTTCTTCTTTCTGGTACTTCCGGAGCTTATGTGGATTCAATTGCCTTTGGACCACAAGTGGCAAACAAATCTTTTGCACGAGTACCAAATGGTACAGGAGATTTCGAAGAATGGCCTATGTCATTTGGCGAAAATAACAATACTGTTAGTAATCTTAATGAAGCACAAGAAAATTTATTTTCGATTTATCCCAATCCTGTAACTTCAGAATTCACGCTAGAATTTGAGGTGTTACCTACTATGAATATCAACTATGAAATCATTGATATTTCAGGACGAACATTTGATCAAGGTCAAATTAATAACCGGAAGGAAAATATTGATGTAAATAATTTGGCCAATGGTGCATACTTCATAAGAGTTTCAGTTGGTAAAAACACCATTTTACGCCCCTTTCAAAAGCTGTAGCCAATGATCAATTTGATCAGCGACACGATTACCAAACCATCTCCTGAAATGTTGGACTTCATGATGAAGGCCGAAGTGGGAGATGATGTCTTTGGGGAAGATCCCACGATTAATGCTTTGCAAGAAAAGGCTGCAGAACTTTTTGGTAAAGAAGCCGCTTTGTTTTGTCCATCAGGAACGATGACGAATCAGATTGCAATCAAAACGCACACGCAACCATTGGATGAAATGATCTGTGATCATTACTCCCATGTTTATCAATATGAAACTGGAGGGTTTGCGTTTAATTCTGGAATTTCAGTATCTCTGATCCAAGGCCAAAATGGAAAAATTTCGGCTGAACAAGTCAAAGGTGCCATCAAGGATGACTTCGACTGGCTCCCAAGAACAAAGCTTGTTGTATTAGAAAATACTTGTAACAAGGGAGGTGGAAGTTATTATACATTGGATGAGATCGCTCCGATTCAAAAGTTATGTAAAGAACAAAATCTCAGTTTGCATTTAGATGGTGCACGCCTGTTTAATGCCTTAGTGGAAACTGGTGAAAGCACAAAGGAGGTTGGAAGTCATTTTGATTCGATTAGCATTTGCCTTTCCAAAGGATTGGGAGCACCTGTAGGTTCTTTGCTCTTAGGAGAAAAGGATTTTATAAAGCAAGCTAAGCGATTTAGAAAAGTAATGGGAGGCGGAATGAGACAGGCAGGTTATCTTGCCGCAGCTGGCTTGTATGCGTTAGACAACAATATTGATAGGTTAAAAGTGGATAATGATCGCGCAAAAAAAATAGGAATCCATTTAGGCCAACAGGATTATGTAGAAAGGGTATTACCTGTTAAATCCAATATTGTAATATTTGACTTAAAGAAAGGACTGATGGCTTCACCTGTTTTAGCATTACTTAAAGAAGAAGGAATCATTGCGTCAGCATTTGGCCCATCAACCATTAGATTTGTTTTTCACCTCGACATAGATGAAAAAATGGTAGCTGTTCTTTCAGAAAAATTGAAAACGATAGGAAAAAGTATCTTTAAGGAATTAGCCTCTAATTAACTGTCTTCGCGTCTTTTTATTTCATCTCTAATTTCCGCTGCTCTTTCGTAATCTTCATCTGCCAATACTTCGTCCAGCAGCTTATTCAAATCTGCATCAGAAAAACTTGAAAGGGTCGCTTCCTTAGCCTTTGGCTTTCGCTTTCGCTTAGTTTTCTTTGGCGCATCATCAGCCCCTTTAGGCTCATCAGAATCTTCTAAAATTACACCTGCCGCATCAAGGATGAATTCATAAGTGTATATCGGACAATTAAATCGAACGGCCATAGCTAAAGCATCTGAAGTTCTAGAATCAATTTCTATTAATTCTCCTTCACGCAAGCAAATCAACCTTGCATAAAAAATTCCATCCA
>CALGJW010000202.1 GCA_937930025.1 uncultured Saprospiraceae bacterium
TGCGATAGGTGTTTATGGTCAAGCTACAAGTGGAATTGGTGTAAGAGGATCCTCTACTAACCTCGATGGGATCGGAGTCTTAGGCACTAGCACGCTGGGACTGGCAGGTAGATTTGAAGGACCAGTAGAAGTCACTGGAAAATTGTCAGTCGGTAACAATCCTACCAATCAAGCCTATCAATTAGCAGTGGATGGTACTGCAGCAAAAAGTTCAGGTGGTTCCTCATGGGCGGTGGTATCAGATAAAAGACTCAAGGATATTCAAGGTAAATATGAAAGAGGATTAAACGATATTAATAAGCTCAATACAGTAGTGTTTAATTATAAAAAAGATAATCCTTTTCAATTGCCTTCAGATACAAAAGAATATGGTTTTATTGCGCAAGAAATTCAAGAAATATATCCGGAAGCAGTTAGTAGTATTGATGGAAAATATTTGGATTTCAATTTTCACCCTATCCTAGTTTCCATGGTGAATGCATTGCAAGAATTAAGCACCGAAAATGAAAAGCTCAAAGCAAATATCTCGGATCTGACCAACTCGAATGAACAACAGTTGAAGGAAAAAAATGGAATGATAAGTCAACTGCATACTCAAAAGGAAAAGTATGCTGAGTTGGAATCTAGGCTTGAAAAATTAGAGAAATTATTGGATCAATAGTTTCCTCGAATCGGACCGGACCCAAAAGTATCATTTCCAATTCCTAGATTTCATTCAAAAACTACCTCATAAAACGGAATGAACAAACATTATTAAAGAACCATGGAATAGCAAATTAGTCCTATAGGTTTTAATTGCCTCAATTCCAATTCTTCTAGATTTTGGGGTAGTTCGGCCAATAAAGTGGATATTGTAAGATGAAAACCTTTACATTTCGCCTGCATAGCATCTCACACCACAAAATTTAAAACATTGTCCGGCAATCAACTTTTCATGCTGATATTCTTATTCCTCTATTTCGGGATAATTATAGGATTGAGGTCATACTTCCTGCTGAGAAAAACCAATGTAAATGCTATTGATAAATTTGGATCTAAGTCAAAACATAGTCAAGCCGAAAATCTTATTCGAATTGCTTTATTTCTTTTACTAGTTATCGGATTGAATTTTTGTTTTATGGGAACAAACTACAAATACTTTCTTCCCATTCATTTTCTTGAAATTAGTTGGCTAAATTTTACCGGCTTTATAATCTCAATAGTTGGATTGACCCTAACTTTTATTGCGCAGCTTCAAATGGGGAATTCTTGGAGATTAGGTATTGATGATGAAAAAAAGGAAAGCCTCATTTCGCATGGGCTTTTTTCTATCTCGCGGAATCCAATATACATAGGTTTGGGAATTTCATTTATAGGGTTTTTCTTGATCGCTCCAAATTTGGGAAGTGTAGTATTTTTAATACTAATGACTATTGCTATTCGAAAAAAAGTAAGGGATGAGGAAAACTTTTTAACTGAATTTTTACCTGAGGTTTACAAAGCATATTGCGCAAAGGTTAGGCGGTGGCTATAGGTAATAAAAAAATGTCTGTTGAATTGAATATACAAAATGACGTACACAATCCCGTACTCAGGGAATGAATACAAAAACACAAGGCTTACAATCACTGCGTCTTCGACTAATTCATATCGAAAAAATTACTTAAAATTCTTTCATGAAAGAAAATTTATTCCTTTGATTGTCGGATTTTTTATAATTGATCTATAGCAAAAGCATAGTTGTAATCAATTATTTTCCTTTCACTTTCATTTTCAATCCATGCTTTTTCCTTATGGCTAAACTCAATTATTTGATTTGTGTCCATACTTGAAAAACTTGAACTAACTTTCTCCAAAATATCAAGTTCCATTTTGGAAAATATTTCGCTGTTAAATTCTTTGTTTTCAGATTTTCTAAATTTAAATCCAAAAACATTTTCAGAAAAAGGAATATTTACAACATCAATTAGATCTTCGTTAGACATGAATTCATAAATACTATTATAGTTATTAGGAACGGGGCCCATTTTAATCGCTCTATAACGAACTCCACTCATTGAATAACAATTAGCTCTGTAAGCAAGAAAATCCGAATAAAATAAAAGCTTATTTAATACAGTCTTCCAAGGCTCAAGCCTTTCTGAAAAAAATTTAACCATCTCTGTCAATTTGAAAAAATCAGGCTTTACATAACCGCTTAAAGAATCCGGCAGCCTACTTCCAAGAAGATAACCTTCCATTTCTATTGAAAAAACATTCTTTTTTGAGTCCTGAATCAACTCATTTATTTTATTAAAAAGCTTAGATTTTTCGTCCAAAGATAAAGTCTGACATAAATCAACAATGTCCCTAAACTTACTTGGATCACTAACCATTTGAATTAATCGACCATTTGAATTTGAAGGAACTTCACCGTTTTCATAATTTCTATAACTGTTTGTCCCAAAGCCCAAAATGTCAGCCATTTTTGATGCAGATAATCTATACTTTTTCCTTATCTCTTTTATTTCCGAAGGAAAGGGAAGATTATGTTTATCTCGATATTGATTGTATACTTGAATCAAATTCAGCTCATCTAATTCGGTTGAGGTGAATTGCTCTTTTGATTGTTTACAATAAAAAAAATGACTGTAAATTGAAAATTCTTCTTTTCTAAATGTAAGAGACACGCGTTCTCTTTTCAGAGTCATTTCTTTACCCGTAATTGGACTTTTCATAATTGCCTTTTTAGTGGATAAATCATTGGATGTTCAGCTAAATGAAATGAGATACAAACAACACTTAGATTAGGATTCCCCATGGTGATTTTAA
This sequence comes from uncultured Saprospiraceae bacterium, assembly GCA_937930025.1. GTDB lineage: Bacteria > Bacteroidota > Bacteroidia > Chitinophagales > Saprospiraceae > JABDJM01. The sequence continues at coordinate 2,791 of CALGJW010000202.1, forward strand.
TATAAACTTCTTGCCTCTTAATAAATTTTCCAAAAACCCACATGTCGGCTTCGCCTATCATATCATCTTCCAATGGGCCTTGAGAATAATCTAAACTTTCCAACTCTTCTAAGATCGTTTTCCTATAAATGGGTGTAATTTCCAGATCAGATAAGGCTTGAAGATTTTTATGCCTATTAGAAAATACTACATCCCAAATATTCATTTTAACCTTAAAGTCGTTCAAAAACGCCTCTATTTCTTCATTACTTGCCATTCAGCTTACAAATTAGGCCAAAAATAATAAAGTTACAACTAATTTACACTTTAAAGTGCTATTATATCATATTATTGGCATTTTTTTCAACTTTATAGTTAGAATTCGGACTAATTTACATCCATCGAAATTAACTTCATTTTACTCCACCACTCTACCTCCGTCCTCCCCACTGCTTGGCCCAAGCGTAACTACTCTATCCGCTGTTTCAATCAAAGTATTATTGTGCTCAATAAAAAGAATGGTATGGCCGTCTTCAATGATCGATTCGAAAACGGTAATCAATTGTAGTATGTCAAAATAATGCAGTCCTGTACTCGGTTCATCGAAGAGATACAACCTAGTACCCTTTGATTTTTGCATCATTGATTTAGCTAGTTTTAATCGTTGGGCTTCTCCGCCAGATAAGGTCGGACCTGATTGTCCCAAAAGTAGATGTCCGATTCCCATTCGGTTTAGGAGTTCCAAATTTTCCACAACAAAGCCAGTATCGAAAAAATCAATGGTGTCTTGAACCGTCATACGCAACACTTCTCCAATGGAACGCCCGTTATATTTACAAGCTAATATAGGATCACTATATCGCATTCCTTTACAGCGATCACAGCTCAACCAAATGTCACTCATGAAATCCATGCTTGTTTTTAGTTTTCCATGACCAGCACAACTGGGGCACTTTCCATTTTTACTTTGATAGGTAAAATCAGCTTTTTTTAGTCCTGCTTTTTTTGCGTATTCTGTTTTTGAAAATAGGATTTTTAGCTGTTCAATAATTCCCGTATACACAGCCGGAGTACTCAATCTATTTTGATTCATTAGCTCCTGGTCAATCAATAATACTTCGTCAAATTGTTCCAGCCCATTTACGGAAGTACAATTCACTGGCCGGTTTTTTAGCCAAGAACGATACAATACGTCTTTGATCAAACTTGATTTTCCACTTCCCGAAACACCCTTGATGGCGGTTATCTGTCCAGCATAGAAGCTTACATCAATATGCTTGAGGTTATTGGCGCATGCTCCTTTCACACTGAAGGGCTTCCCTTTTTTTCTTGTTTGCTTATTGGCAGCGGGTCGTGGTTCATGAAGGAGCTTATAGGTAACAGAATTTTTTGCACTGGCTATGTCCGAAATTTTTCCTTGGTAAATCACTTGACCTCCCAAGCTCCCAGCACCTGGTCCCATTTCAATAAGGTAATCGGCCGTTCTGATAAAAGAGGCATCGTGTTCTACCACCACCACGGTATTTCCATTCGATACAATTCTTTTTAATGCTTTGGATAAAACGGCAACTTGTCTTGCATCCAATCCTATGGTCGGTTCATCCAAAACGTAGGTTACCCCAAAGAGATGCGAGGACAATTGTCCGGCGAGTGTAACTCGCTGTCGCTCTCCTCCAGAAAGGGAACGCACTACCCTATCTAAATTTAAATAACCTAAACCAAGATTGACCATGGTCTGCAACGATTGGATGACTCCCGGTAAAATAACTTTACTAATGGCCAAAACAACCGGATTTAATTTTTCATCAAACTGCTCAATTAATGCAAGGCAAGACGCAATGCTCATGCTAGAAAGGGCATGAATATGTTTCCCTAAAAATTTTATATTTAATAATTCCCGTTTCAATCGACTGCCTCCACAGGTTGAACATTCGACCTCATGAATTAATGCTTCTATGTGTTTGATATTTTTGTTATGACGTTTTCGCTGAAATTCTTCATCGATATAATTACAGAGTCCAAGCCATTTTGCTTTTATGGCTTGTGTTCCAGTTCTTGATTTGGTTTTAAATTCCCAATTAACTTCCCAGATTAGGTCACCCGTTCCGTAGAGTATTCCATTTTTCTCCTTCTCCTCTAACTCCTCCCAAGGTCGATCGATATCCCATTTTTTTTGCTTAGCTACTTCCTGCAGCGTCGCCATGAATTGACCATTTATATCTGCATAATAAGCAAGGGCCTTATTCGTAGCAAGGGCACCATCGAAGATAGATTTATCCCGAGTAAGTATCACCTCCTCCGGATTGCAAGTGAGTTTTACGCCTAGTCCTTCACAAGTTGGACAGGCACCCACATGATGGTTGAAGGAAAAGTGTTGAGCGGTAAAGTTTTCGCCTTCTTGTTGAGCAATTCGGGAATACAATAATCTAAAAGCATCATACACCCCGGACAAGGTTCCAAC
>CALGJW010000203.1 GCA_937930025.1 uncultured Saprospiraceae bacterium
ACGAATATAAAACCAGTGATGAGATGGAAACTCTGAGAAAAAATTATGAAGAAAAATTCAAACAATATGAGCATGTTCCGAAGCTGAACATAATAGACATTGTTTATCATTTTGATATTTTTCCCAAAGAAAGAGGATTGAATTCGAAAGCTGATTATATAGCTGTGAATAAAGATTCTTCGGCGATCTCAGAAATGCATTTCACCGTTGATGATGCTTACGATGTAGAATTTGAAATTCCTAATGCCATTGAAAAAAGTTATGATAAAGAATTCGGATATGTGATTTTCGAATTTGATCCTTTGGTGCAACCTGGAGACACCGTTGAATTACAGATTTCAAGCAAGTTCGTTTCCAAGGGATTTGAAAATGAAGTGAGTAATACTACAATTGTAGAGAATGGAACCTTTTTTAATCATGGAGAATTTCTACCGATTTGGGGATATGCAAAAAATTATGAATTAGCGGATAAAAATACAAGGAAGAAATTAGGATTACCAGAACGTGCACGAACACCTAGGCTAGAATTAAATTGTTCTGCAGCTTGTATGACCAGTTATATTTCAGATGGCAGTTCTGATTGGGTAAATACTGAAACTTTTATTTCTACTTCAGACGACCAAATTGCAGTGGCACCTGGTTCTCTCATTGGGGAGAAAACGGAAAACGGTCGAAATCATTTTCACTATAAATTGGATCACAAGTCTGTTAGCTTCGCTTCCTTTACTTCTGCAAGATTTGAAGTGGATAGAAAAAAATGGAATGGAATCGACATCGAAATTTATTACCATAAGGAACATGCTTGGAATGTGGATAAAATGTCAACGGCTGTTCAGCGTTCGCTTCAATATTACACGGAGAACTTTGGACCATATATGCATAAGCAAGCGCGCATAATAGAATTCCCGCGTTATGCTAGCTTCGCACAGGCTTTCCCAGGGACCATGCCTTATTCTGAGCAGATTGGATTTGTATATGACTTAGAGGACGAAGGAAACAATACTATTGTCGAAGCCGTGGTGGCACATGAAATGGCACATCAATATTGGGCACACCAATTAATCGGAGCAGAAATGCAAGGGGCTACTTTACTTAGTGAAAGTTTCGCGGAGTACTCTTCCTTAATGGTGATGAAAAAATATAGTACTGAGGAGGAAATGGCTGATTTTCTACGATACGATATGAACCGCTATCTAAGAGGACGATCCAGAGAGTCTGAAAAAGAAGTGCCTTTGACTAAAGTGGAAAACCAACCTTATATTCATTATGGAAAAGGATCGGTCATTCTGTTTGCCTTACAAGAGTATATCGGAGAGGAAAAGGTGAATGCTGCACTGAAATCGTTCTTAGCCGAATTTGCGTATCAAGGACCTCCGTATCCTACTTCGCATGATTTTATGAGATACATAGTTCCTCAAATTCCAGATTCTTTAAACTACCTAGTGGAAGATTGGTTTAATAGCATCACACTTTATGATTTAAGAACCACAGCGGCATCTTATAAAGAACTATCCAATGGAAAATATGAGGTGACAATGACTGTTGAGGGAAGAAAAATAAAGGCTGATTCTTCTGGACTTGAAACCTTCCATCCAATTGCGGACTGGATTGATATAGGTTGTTTAGATGATTCCGAAGACAATAAGATACTCTACAAAGAAAGAATATACTTGGATCAGCCTTCCAAGGAATTCACCTTCATTATGGATGAGATTCCAGCCAAGGCAGCCATTGACCCAAAACGAATATTAATCGATCGAGTTGGAAAAGACAATGAAAAACGGGTCGTTAAAATGGAATAAAGCGATAAATGATTAGCATAAAAATTGTTTTTGTAGCAACGCAATGCTTTGCGTTGCTACAAAACAATGCTTTGCGTTGCTACAAAAACATTGCATTGCGTTGCCACAAAAACTACTTCAGATCATCTTCATTATAAAGTAGGGCCTGAAGATTGGGGCAAACATTATAGGACGGGTCTATTTCAATAAAAGTCTCATCAATTTTATCCAATACCCAATCATTTACAAACTTTCCTTTCTTTTGCTCCAAACAAGCAGTACGAATTTTTGAATAGTCTTGCTCCAAATTTGCTGAATGAGGATTGGTTCTTGAAATTAGTTTTACGATTTTATAAGAAACTTCTCCTGTAGGTGCTCTGTATTCAATAGGAGAACTCACTTGGTTGATTTCCATAGTGTCCAGCGTGAAATAAACATCTGGGTCCAAATCTTTTATCTCGAAGAAAGTGTTTCCTGTTGATGGATTTAACATAAAACCATCATTGCTATAACTCTGCTCATTTTCGTCAGAGAACTTCTTTACAGCTTTGGAAAACGAAAGACTGTCTATATTCAAAAGATTTTTTAAAGAATCTAGTACGTTTGCAGCCTTGTTTAAATCTTCCTTTGTGATTTCAGGTTTGATTAATATGTGTTTCACATTTACTGAATTTCCTCGACGACCCTCCAAACGTAATAAGTGAAACCCGAATTGTGATTCAACGAGATCGGACATTTCACCGATTTCAAGATTATATGCTGCTGCTTCAAATTCAGGAACGAATGTTCCTCTACGTTGCCAGCCTAAATCGCCCCCTAATTGTCCAGAGCCTGGATCATCGGAATGCTTTTTTGCTAACTCTTCGAAATTTCCTCCAGCTACAATTTCAGCTCTAATTTCTGCAAGCTTGTTTTGGGCAATCGCTTTTTGCTCATCATTCAATTTTGGAGGATATACAATTTCGGCTACTTCTACCTCTGAATTGAAATATGGTAAACTATCTTTAGGTATGGAGCCAAAAAATTCTTTGACCTCATTGGGAGTAACTGTTGCGTCGGCAACAATACTTGCTTGCATGCGCTCTACGAGCAATTGATTTTTTAAATCTTCTCTAAACTGTTCTTTAGTTTCAGCAATAGATTGTCCGTAGTACGCGACGAATTGACTTTCGTCATCCTGCATATACTTAAGGATTTGTTCAAATCGAGCATCCAATTGCGCTTCTACTTCAATGTCCGAAACTTCAATACTATCAAGCCTAGATTGATTCAAGATTAACTTCGTGATAATCTGGTTTTGAACAATTTCACACCTAGCCTCGTCTGGAATTTCTCCTCCTTGACGTTGGCTAACCAAAGAAAATTGCTCTTCTATTTCTGAAAATAAAATCAGTTCTCCTCCAATTTTGGCTATTACTTTATCTAATATCTTTTGCGCATTCAAGTTTGATTGAATAGACAATAGAATAAGCATACAGCTTATAAAGCGAAACAAATATTTCATCATTTTGTATAAATTTCAATGTTTTTTAATCGCATTTCGCGATCGTACATTTCTTCTTTTTTTTCTTCCAGTAGCTTCATTTTTCTTTTATGCAAAAGAAAACGTTCGGCTTTATCTTTAATATAACTCATCGGAGCATAGGCTCCTTTTTCTAATCGTTGATTTACCTTAAGCAGATGGAGAAAGCCATTATTTTCCACATTGATATTAGCTCCAACTTGTAGTTGGGAAGCTGATACGTTGTTTGGAAGCTGTGTTTTCAACGGCTCAAATGGTATCCATTTTTTTTTGCCTAAAATGAAATAAGTGGCATAATTACCACAGAAGTCCAATAATAGACTATAATTCGTAGAATCAGCGCTATTAGTCCACCAAGTCTTTACTGAGGACAGATTACTCACAGAAGTAGGTAGTTTGCAGTAATCTAACTGCAAAAGGGGGTATTCTAACTTGAATTGTTCTTTATTCAAATTATAATACTCCGTTAATTGGGCTTGAGTAACCACACTGTCTAATTGTAGCTCTATAATCAACTTTTCATAGTTGTGTTTAACTAAAGAGGCCCTATAGTTGCGAACAAGTTCGTCGATGTTTAAATCTTTTGGAATATTTTTTTCGGCTTCCTGCATTAGAAGGTTTTCTCGAACCCAATTTTCAACGAAAGTATTGGCCATTAGCATAGAATCCTGTTCAGTTGGACTATCCGCAAACATCCCTTCAATATCTGAGCTCATTAATTTTTGCTTGAAAACTCTCGCTAAAGCGATATCCTCTTTGCTTTGGTCTTCTACTTTTGGTTCACACGCCCAGCAGCTGACTAAAAAACTAATGATTCCCAATATTTGAAAGGCTTTAGGCAATCGAATTATTATTTAACGAGTTTGTCAAATACTTTTTGATTAACCTTAATCTTATATCGATTTCTCAAGTTTTCAATCCATTCCTTTTCCAATTGATCTTGATAATCTGCGATGATATAACCTCTCGCATCACCTAGGGATTTAGGGCCAGTTGGGATCACTTCTTTGATTTGCATGAAAGAAAGATTCTTACTTTTATTATCGATCTTAATCTCAGAATTATTACCTACTGTCCAGTCCGTAGCATCCAACAAAGAATCCTTGCCTTTCTCAATTGTTTCTTCAGTTACCGCAATGATGGTATTTCCATCCTTATTGAATTTCGAAGCTATTTCAGTCGCAGAATGATTTCTGGCATATTTGTTAATCTTAGACATCATTTTTTTTGCTTCCGGCTTTATAGTCAGGACATCCACTTTAGCACGTTGGTCCCACATATAATTATTTCTGTTCTTTTCATGAAAAGCCGTTAGACCAACTGAATCTTGAGAAGCTTTGTCCCAAACATTTATTTTAGTGGCTTCAAAAAGTAAAATGCCCTCTTCGTATTCTCTCATCAAAGCTTTGAACTCAGGATACTTTTTTTCCAACTGACTTTCCTCGTATTTGATACAAGAGTCATCGATGAATTTTACATATAATTCCTTTGCTACTTCTTGAGCTTTTGCGTTTCCTGCCTTTCTAATTCTTTCACGAGAATTTTTTTGACAATGCGCTTCAAAATCCTTAGTAGAAAAACTTAGTCCATTTGAAAACTTAAATAATTCATTGCTAACTGCATTCACAGAGGGCTTCCATTTGAAAGTTAAAAATTGATCGTCCAAGCTTCCTAACCAGTTATTTAGATTAGCTGAATTTTCTGAAAAGCCACCTTCTTTTTGAATGCGAGTAATCATTGCTTTTTTCGCAAGCTCAAAGCGCGCATCTTTTTTCACCTTTGGCTGTATCCTTCTCTTGGCAAGTTTGTATTCCTCTTTTTCTCTTTTGCTATAGCGCTGTATAATATGATACCCGACTATTGAACGAATAGGTTCAGAGAATTCACCGTCTTTTTTCAACGCAAAGGCGGCATCTTCAAAACTTTTTTGAAAACGATTCACTCCAAAGAAACCGATATAGCCATCTTTGATTGCAGTAACTTTATCCTGCGAATACTGCTTGGCCATAGCTTTAAAATCACCTCCTTTTTTCAATTCAGCATGCAAACTATCGACCTTTGCTTTTGCCACCTCTTCTGGTGCAAACTTATCTCCAACGCGGATCAATATGTGACCAGCTTCCATTTCGCCCCTTGCTGCTCTACGGACGAAAACTTTAATGATATGATATCCGAGTCTTGTTCGAATCGGACCGGAGATCTCATTTTCTTTTGTATTGTAAGCTGCAGTCTCTAGCGCATAAAATCCATTTGGAAATGGTGCGACCATATAGCCA